>JBEGNG010000030.1:0-10714 GCA_041182645.1 Planctomycetota bacterium | reverse complement strand
GCTACATCGAGGCCGATGGCGGCGAGTCCCTGAACCTGCTGTGGACCACGCCCGCCGATGCGGCGGGCACCGCCCCGCACGCCATCGATCCGTCGCTGCTGCGCCACGAACCGACGCGCTGACGCCGCGCCCTACCATCGGCGGCGATGACGCAGGCGCCGACGAACCCATGGCTCGTGCTTGCCGCGATGACCGGCAGCCTGGCGATGGTCTTCCTCGATGCCACGATCGTCGGCGTCTCGCTGCCCACGATCGAGCGCGACCTGGGACTCTGCGTGTCCGGCGGTGCCTGGGTGGTCAACGCGTACCTGATCGCACTGGCCAGCGCGATGGCGCTCGGTGGTCGGCTGGGTGACGCGCTCGGCCGCGTGCGTGCGTTCCAGACGGGCGTCGCCCTGTTCGCCCTGGCGAGCCTCGGCTGCGCGCTGGCTCCCGATGGTGCATCGCTGATCGCCGCGCGCGTGCTGCAGGGGCTCGGCGCATGCCTCATGCAGCCTGCATCGAGCGCGATGGTGGCCGGTGCATTCCCCGAAGGCAAGCGCGGCAAGGCGATGGCGGTCTACGTCGGCGTGCCGCTGCTCTTCATGATGCTCGGGCCCGTGCTCGGCGGCGCGCTCACGCAGTGGGCCGGATGGCGATGGATCTTCGGCGTCAACCTGCCCGTGGCGATCGCGGCGCTGACGCTCGTCGCCGTGGTGCGGCCCACGGAACCTGCCGGCGAGCGACGCCCGATCCACTGGCCGAGCGCGGTGCTGCTCGTGCTCGGGCTGCCGTTGCTGGTCTTCGGCCTGCAGGAGCAGGCCCGGCCGACCGACGGCGTGGCGCCGATCGCTGCGCTCGCGGCAGCCGTGGCGGGCGCCGTCGTGCTGGCGGTCTTCACGCGCCTGCAGTTCACGCTCGCCGCACCGCTGCTCGACCTGCGGCTCTTCCGGGACCGCACGCTGCTCGGGCAGGTCATCGTGCTGGCCCTGGTGCAGGTGGCGACCATCGGGCAGACGATGTTCGGGCCTGCGTACCTGCAGGCCGCGCTGGGCTTCACGCCCATGCAGAGCGGACTCGCGGGCCTGCCGCTGGCGGTGCCGGCGTTGCTGCTCGTGCACGTCGCAGGCCGGACCTACGACCGGCGGGGCGCGGTGGGCGTCGTCCGCGTGGGCAGCGTGCTCTGCGCGGTGGGTCTGGGCACGATCGCACTGGGCATGCTGCAGCGTTCGTACCCGGTGATGGCCGTCGGCATGGTGCTGCACGGAGCAGGCATGGCGTTCCTGATGAACCCGATCCAGACCGATGTCGTGAGCCGCGTGCCGCCCGCGCAGCGCGGCGAGAGCGCGGGCCTTGCGGCGACCGCGCGCCAGGTCGGCAATGCGCTCGGCGTGGCGGTGGCGGCGACCGTGCTCGCCCGGACCGGGCTCGATGCACCCGACCGCGCACCGATGACGCCGATCGAACCGTCGGCGGTCGCAAGGTCCTACGCCTGGATGGGTGCGATGCAGGTCGCCGTGATGGTCTTCGCCGTCATCGTCGCCTGGTGGCTCGTACGCGACCGCGCAGCGCACCGCACACCGCGCGCGTGATCCGCCGCGACGATCGCGGCACCGCCCACGCCCCCGGGATGCTCAGCAGCTCCACCCGCCGTCGATGACGTGGATGGCTCCGGTCGTGAACGCGCTCTCATCGGAGGCCAGGTAGGTGGCGAGTGCCGCAACTTCCTCCGGCGTACCGAAGCGGCCCGTCGGCTGGCGCGCCAGGAATGCGGCGCGCGCCGCAACCGGGTCGGCCTGCGCGGCGATGCGGCCTTCGAGCGAAGGGCTCTGGACCGTTCCCGGGCAGATCGCGTTCGCACGCACGCCCCGCGCGACCATGTCCGCGGCGAGGGCCTTCGTCAGGCCGATGACCGCGGCCTTCGTCGCACCGTAGAGGTAGCGGTTCGGTGCACCCTTGATGCTGCTCGCGACGCTCGAGACGTTCACGACGCTGCCGCGGCCCCGCGCGAGCATGCCCGGCAGCACGGCCCTGATCGTGCGGTGCATGCCGCGCACGTTGAGGTCGAAGGCCAGGTCCCACTGCTCATCGGTCACGTCGAGCGCCGTGCCGTGGTGCACGATGCCCGCCGCGTTCAGCAGCACGTCGACCTCTCCCGCGGCGGCGACGGCCGCAGAGACCGATGCATCGTCGCGGACATCGCAGCGCATCGTGCGCAGCCCGGGCACCTCACGGCCGAGCGCGGCGAGTGCCGCATCGTCGATGTCGGTCGCCAGCACGGACGCGCCCTCGCGCGCGAAGGCCACCGCACAGGCACGGCCGATGCCTGCACCGGCCGCCGTCACGAGCGCGACCTTTCCCGCCAGCCGTCCGCTCATGGCGCCTTCGCCGGAGTGGCCGGAACGGTGGGCACCGCGGGCACGGAGCCAGCCGGCGGCGCGCCTGGCACGAGCGGGATGGCGGGGATCGCCTCGCCGCCTGCACCATCGGTGGGCGTGGGTTCGGGTGCCTTGGGTGCCGCCGGCGGCGTCTTGCCCTGCTTGCGCAGCAGGGCATCGATCTTCGCGCACTTCTCGTGCATCGGGTCGGCAGGGTGCAGGTCGGTGTGGCGCACGATGCCGTCGGCATCGAGGATCGTCACGTGCGGGATCCCGTTCACGCCGTAGTCGGGGTTGAAGACCTCCTGCTCGCTGAACGCGATCGTCCAGTCGATGCCCTTGGCCTTCATGAACTCCGTCATGAGCCCCTGCTCCTTGGCTGCGTCGCCCGCGCAATCGACCGGCGCAGCACCGCCCGGATAGTGCTTGCCCTGCAGGCTCGTCACGCCGACGATGGCCACGTCATCGGGGCTGTAGTGCGCACGGAGCTCCTTGACGTTGGGGATGCTGCCGACGCACGGCCCGCACCAGGTCGCCCAGAAGTCGAGCACCACGACCTTGCCCTTGAGGTCATCGAGCGAGGCGAGCCTGACGGGCCCGGCGGCGTCCTGCGCCCAGGTGAAGGTGAGCTTCGGGGCGGGGTGATCCATGAACTCGCCACGGGTGATCGCGTTGTCGAGCTTCTTCGCCAGCTTCGCCAGCGCGACCCGCTCCTCGGGCGATGCCTTCTCCTTCGCCAGCACGATCGAGGAAAGCAGCTTCAGGCGGAACTGCTCACCCTGGTCGATGTCGGGCGAGAGCCGCTTGATCGCGTCGACGAGCTGCACGCCCGCGGCGAGGTCCTTCGCGCTGCGGTCGGGCGTGAACCAGGCCTCGAGTTCCTTCACTTCCGCTCCGGCCTGCGCGAACTGGTCCGAGGTCAGGCGCCCGATCAACCGCGTGCGGTCCGACGGCGATGCCGCCTGCTTCCAGGCCGCGTAGCCCGGATGGCCGAAGAGCGCCGCCGCGGTGGGAGCGTCGTCCTTCGACATCGATGATGCGTAGACGAAGGCATCGAAGCCGTCCGCGGTCGCCTCGCCCGCGAGTTGCTTGAGGCGGGCCTGCGCGGCGTCGCGCTTGGCCGGGACCATCGAGCACGGGCCCATCAGTTGCTTGAGCTGGGCCCACGAGCACTCCGAGGGCTCGACGCCCTCGAGCAGCCCCGTGAAGAACGCGGTGAGCTCCTCCTGCGAGGCACCCTGCGGGTGCTCCCTGAAGAACGTGCGCTGGGCATCCTGGATGCGGGTGATGGCCTCGGGGGTCGGCGGCGCTGCGGCAGGCGCCGGGGCTGCGAGGAACGCGGCGAGCAGGATGGCGTGGTGCATCGGCGCAGGCTACCGCCGCGACCGTCGCCGCCGGGCACACCGCGTCATTCGCCGTCGAGGACGATGACCTTGGACGGATCGACCGAGAGCCGGACGGTCTCGCCGGCGCGGTTCGCCACCGGCGGGTTCAGTTCCGTGACGCGCAGACGGAGGCCGCTGGCATCGAGTTCGTGCTGCGCGAGCTTGCCGAGATAGGTGCTCTGCAGGCACGGCAGCGAGACCGGACCCGAGGCATCGATCGACCAGGCCTCCGTGCGCACGCTCAACAGCACCTGCGCACCGGCCGGGCGATCGCCGACGTGCGCCGAGGCGAGCGGACCGAGCAGGGTGCGCAGCGACGCGCGGCCGTCGGCGGAGCGCTCGACGGTGGCGGGGATGAAGTTCGTCTCGCCCAGGAACTCGGCGAGGAAGCGCGTCCTGGGCCGCTCGTAGAGCTCGCGCGGCGCGCCCTGCTGCACGATGCGCCCCTCGCGCATGACGACGACGTGGTCGGCCAGCGACAGGGCCTCGTCCTGGTCGTGGGTCACGTAGACCGTCGTGATGCCCAGCTCGCGGCAGATGCGACGGATCTCGTGCCGCATCTCCAGCCGCAGCTTCGCATCGAGGTTCGACAGCGGCTCGTCGAGCAGGAGCACGCGCGGCCGGAAGACGATCGCGCGCGCGAGCGCCACGCGCTGCTGCTGGCCGCCCGAGAGCTGGTTGGGCTTGCGGTCGGCGTACTGCTCCATGCGGACCATGGCCAGCGCCTCGTCCACGCGGCGCGCCCGCTCCTGCCCCTTCACGCCGCGCACATCGAGCCCGAAGGCCACGTTGTCGCGCACGGTCATGTGCGGCCAGAGCGCGTACGACTGGAAGACCATGCCGCACTGGCGCTGTTCGGCCGGCAGCGCGGTCACGTCCTGCCCGTCGAACAGGATGCGGCCGGCGGTGGGCTCGATGAAGCCTGCGATCATGCGCAGGATCGTGGTCTTCCCGCAGCCGGAGCCGCCGAGCAGGAAGAAGAGGCTGCCGGGCTCGACCTCGAGCGAGAGGTCGTGCACGACCGGCACGGGGCCGTAGGACTTTCGGATGCCTTGGAGCGTGATGCGGACCACGGTCGCGGCAGGATAGCCTGAGCGGCATGCACGACGCGGAACGGCGCATGCGGGACTTCGAGCGGTGGCACCGTCGACCGGCGCCCCGCAGCGAAACCCCTGCAGGCGCCGACTTCGATGCGCTGCGGCGCACGATGCGCGAGGCCTCCAAGCGCTTCGCAGGCATCGCCGAGGCGTGGGAGGCAGCGGCGCCTCCGCAGCTGCGCGACCAGTGCGTGCTCGCCGGGTTCGCGGCGGGCGTGCTCACCGTCGTGGTGCCGAGCGCCAGCGTGACCTACGCGCTCGACCGCGCGCTGCGCGAAGGGCTCGAGACGGCCCTGCGCGAGGCGACCGGCGGCAAGCTGGTGCGCGTACGCAGCCGCGTCGGCGCCGGGCCCGGCTGATCGTCACTTGCCCACGCAGAAGCGCGCGAAGACGAGGCCGATCACGTCGTCGGGCGTGACCGAGCCGCCGATCGCGCCCAAGGCATCGAGCGCCGAACGCAGGTGGGCCGCCACCAGTTCCGCATCGGGAAGCGACGCTCCGCCGTGCCGAGACCGCCCGGCCGCGGCCTCCAGCTCGAGGATCGCTGCATCGACGAGCGCCCGGTGGCGCGGCAGGAGCGCAGCGCCCTCCCCCGACTCGGTCGCCTGCACATGCGCAAGGCGCATGGTGATCGCGGCGCGGAGCCGATCGAGCCCGATGCCCTCGCGTGCGCCCGTGGACACCACGTCCTGGCCGGCCGGCGCGCTGCCGGGCAGCAGGTCCGCCTTCGTCCGGACCACGAGCTCACGTGGCCCGGCGACGGGCAGCGGATCACCGGGTGGCACGCAACGCAGCACGAGCGCCGCCCGTGCGATGGCCTGCCGCGCCTGCTCCTGCATCGCGGCGTCCAGCGCGGTCCGCGGCTGCTCGAGCCCGGGTGCATCGACGAGCATCACCTCGTGGCCATCGACCAGCAGCGGCTCCGGCACCGCATCGCGCGTCGTGCCGGCCTCGTTCGCCGCGACCGTGCGCACACGCCCGAGCAGCGCGTTGAACAGCGTGCTCTTGCCTGCATTGGGCGGACCCGCCAGCACGACCCAGGGCAACGGCCGCTCCAGCGCGCCCGCGACCGGCGACGCATGGAGCGCCTGCAGCGCCGCCACGATCGGCCCGAGCCGGGTGGCCAGCGCTGCGCCGCCGATCGCCACCACATCCTCCTGGTCGGTGAAGTCGATGCCCGCCTCGACGAGTGCCAGCAGCGTGGCCACCGCATCGCGCGCACCATCGACGCTGCGCCCGGCCTCGCCCTCCTGGAGCCGCCTCGCTGCGCGCAGCTGCGCGTCACCGGTCGCGGCGATGGCAAGCGCAATGCCCTCGGCCTCGTCGATCGAGCGCTTGCCGTTGAGCCAGGAGCGCGCTGCGAACTCCCCGGGTTCGGCCGCGCGTGCGCCGCGCGCGATGCACGCCTCCACCGCCTCGTCGAGCAGCGCCGGATGGCCGGGCAGCAGCAGTTCGACGCAGTCCTCGCCGGTGAACGAGCGTGGTGCGCGGGACACGACCGCAAGTGCCCGCCCCGCGCCCCACGGGAGCGTGACCGGCACCACGCCGGCCGGGGCGTCCCCATCGAGCCCACCGATCCTGAGGGCGTGCGGACCCGAGAGCCGCACGATGCCGCGCATCGCATGCCCGGGCGGTGAGGCGACGGCCACGATGGTCGCCGGCGCCTCCATATGCCTCTCAGCGGCGGCCGTCGCGCTGCTTCGCCTGCGCCTTGGCCTGGGCCTGTTCGAGCGCGCGCGCGAAGGCGCCGCCGAAGAGACCGCCGCCCTTCCTGGGTCCGGCCTTCAGCAGGTCCATCCGCTCGATCTGCCCACGGATCCGCTTGGACTCGAGGAACCCGATGAAGGTGCTCGTCGCGATGTACAGCGTCAGGCCGCTCGGCGCGTTGTAGAGCATGAGCGGGAACATGATCGGCATCATGACCTTCATGATCTTCTGCTGCTGTTCCTGCTCGGGCGTGAGTGCGGTCGTCGGCGGTGCCGAGTACTTCTGTTGCAGCCAGAAGACCACGCCCATCAGCAGCGGCACCAGGTTGATCGACTCGAGCGTGAACAGGTACAGGTTCACCGAGAACGGCAGCACGATGAGGTGGTCGGGCGCGCTCAGGTCGGAGAGGAACGCCCAGTCCGGGCTGATCGACTGGAAGACGCCGAAGAACGCGGGCTGCTGGCGCAGCTCGAACGCGATGTAGAGCACCGCATAGAGCGCCATCCAGATCGGCATCTGCAGCACCATCGGCGCCAGGCCGCCCAGGCAACCCATGGGGTTCATGCCCTTCTCGCGGTACAGCCGCATCTGCTCCTGCTGCATGCGGGCCTTGTCGCCGGCGTAGCGCTTCTGCAGCGCATCGAGCTCGGGCTTCAGCGACGCCATCTGCTTGCTGAAGCGTGCGATCGAGATCTGGCTCGAGCGCGTGAGCGGGTGGAGCGCCAGGCGCACGATGATCGTGAGCACGATGATCGCCAGGGCCCAGTCGAACACGACCCAGTCGTGCAGCAGCTCCAGGAAGACGACGAGGCCGTTGGCGAGCCACGAGAAGGTGCAGAAGGTGCAGCACCCGCCCATCTCGTAGACGATCATGCCGATCATGCCCAGGCTCGACATCGGCTGCTCGTCGCGCAGGGCGTGGCGCTCGAGCGGACCGGCGTAGACGCCCAGGCGCAGATCGACGGGCACGCCCGGCTCCACGCGCTGCTCACCCGAGGTGACGACCGTGAAGATCGAGGGCGCTCCGGCGACCGGGTCGCCGAACTGCGCCTGCACGCGCTCGACCGCGGGCGCGGCACGAAGGCTCGGGAAGGCCTTCTCGTTGGTCACGCCGGAGTGGATCGCGAGCGCGAAGTAGCGGTTGGTCGTGCCGAACCAGGACAGCGTGCGCTGGTCGGCCGCGCTGGTGGCCGTCGGCCAGAGGTCCCAGTTCTCGTCGTCCAGCTGGCTCACCACCGAGCTGCGGACCATCGACGTGTCGTTGCTCAGGACGATCGACTGACCGGGATCGCGGCGCTCCGACAGCAGCGCTCCGAACATGTAGCGGCGGATGTCCATGAGCGAGCCCGACTCGAGCGTCAGGTCGCCGGGGCCGTAGTGCACCCAGCGCACGGTGTGCGGCTTGCCGTCGAGGGATTCGACGGACTGCACGACGCGGACCTCGTGGCCCGCGACGGTGAAGCTGCGGCGCGCCTTGAGGACCGGCCTGCCGGCTTCATCCACCAGGATCGTCTCGAGGACTCCATCACCGGTCACCGACCACAGTGCAGCCGAATCCTTGTCGGCAAAGGCGTTCACCCAGGCGCCGTCGACGACGAGCGAGTGCACGGCGAGCATCGGGACCGACTGCCCACCGAGCGTGCCGACCGGCTCGAAGCGGTAGCGGAGGTCATCCGCCGGCATTTCGCCCTTGCCCTCGCGCGCACGGTCGGCGGCGATGCGTGCGGCGGCGGTCGTCCACTGGTGGGCGAAGACCACGCGCTCGATGCCTGCGCCGCGCGTCGAGAGTTCCAGCTGGATGCGCGAGGACGCGTCGGTGAGCGGCCCGCCGACGATCATGCTGCCGGCGGCCGCGGGTGCGGGAGCGGCACGGAGCGTGGAGGGCACGACCACCGGGGCGTCGACCTTCGCGGCGGCGGGTGCCTGGGCCAGGTCGCCCTGCGCGGCAGCAGGCTTCGGCTCGGTGCCCGCGGGTGACGGTGCTTCCGCCGTGCCCGGCACCGTGGTGCCGGGTGCAGCGGCCGGTGCCGAGCCGGCATCGCCGGTCTTCGCGCGGCCGCCGCCGGTGATGATGGTGAAGACAAGCGCCGTGGCCAGGGCCACGACGACGAAGGTCACGATCGTTCGCTTCATGGTTGGTGTCCGTCTGGTGCGCCGGGCATCACTTGCCCTGCAGCAACCGCTCGCCGAGCCAATCGTTGATCTCGGGGATCCGCTTGATCTTGTCGACCGTCGTCTGCACGTCGTACGGCAGGCGGTGGAACTCCACGATGCCCTCGCGCGACGCGTCGGTGTCGAGGATCGCGTAGCTCGCGTCGACGATGCCGTCGCGGGGCTGGCCCACGGAGCCGGGATTCACGATGACCTTGGTGCCGGCCCTGATCTGGTAACGGGCACCTTCGAGTTCCGTCGGCCTGTAGAACTCGTAGACGAGGTCGTCGCCCTCCCCGGCGCTGGTCTCGGTGAAGACCCCGGGGCAGTGCGTGTGGCCGACGAGGCAGACATGATCGAAGCGGTCGAAGATCGATGCCATCTTCGTCTGGCTGCGGTCGCCGTCGTCGGGGAAGATGTACTCGTTGATCGGGCGCCTGGGCGAACCGTGCACGCAGAGGTACGGGTACCGGCCCGTGGGATCGGCTGCGGTCGGCTCGGCGAAGTCCCGGTCGCGCGCCACGCGCACGCGCAGGCCGTTGAGGAACGACCAGCGCCGCCGCGCCTCGTCGGGGCTCGCCTCGCTCTCGAGCTGGAACCTGGTCCAGTAGGCGGCCTGCTCGGCGACCTGGTTGAAGTTGGTGGGCTCGTAGAGCGCGGCGAAGTCATGGTTGCCCATGAGCGCGAACTCGCAGCGCTTGGCCACGATGTCGACGCAGGCCACCGGGTCGGGCCCGTACCCGATGATGTCGCCCAGGCACACGATGCGGTCCACGCGCTGCCCGTCGATGTGGGCGAGCACGGCCTCGAGGGCCTCGAGATTCGCGTGGATGTCGCTGATGAGTGCCGTGCGCACGGTGGTTCCTGCTGGGGGCGCGCGATGGTAGCGCGTGCCCGACGGCCCCGGCGGCGAGGGCTAGAATGCCGACCCCATTTGCCCGGCCGCGCCGGGCGCAACGAGGACCACCATGGCTGAGACCAAGCACTACGACCTCATCGTGATCGGCGGCGGACCGGGCGGTTATGTGGGCGCGATCCGCGCCGCGCAGATGGGCATGAAGGTGGCCTGCATCGAGCGCGACAAGCTCGGGGGCGTCTGCCTCAACTGGGGCTGCATCCCCACCAAGGCGCTCCTGCACAACGCCGAGGTCTACATGGAGGCGATCCGCCACGGCGCGGACCTGGGCATCGAGATCGATCCGAAGGCCGTCAAGCTCAACTGGGAGAAGGTCATCGGCCGCAGCCGGGGCATCACCACCCAGCTGAATTCCGGCATCGCCTTCCTCTTCAAGAAGAACAAGATCGACCACATCCAGGGCCATGCCAGGATCCTCAGCGGCAAGACCGCCGCGGGTCCCTGCAAGGTCCAGGTCGGCAAGGCCGTCGGTGCCTACTACACGGGCTCCGGCGAGGGCGCCGAGCAGGTCGTGACCGCCGACCGCATCCTCATCGCGACCGGCGCGGCTCCGCGCCAGCTCCCCTTCGCGCCCAACGACGGCAAGGTCATCATCGGCTCGTACGACGCGATGACGCTTCCCAAGCGGCCCGAGTCGATGGTCATCATCGGCTCCGGGGCCATCGGGATGGAATTCGCCTACTTCTACAACGCGTTCGGCACCAAGGTCACCGTCATCGAGATGCAGGACCGCATCCTGCCGGTCGAGGACGACGACATCTCGGCGGCCGCGCTGAAGTCGTTCACCGCACAGGGCATCCAGTTCCGCCTCGGACAGGTCACCAAGGCGATCGACAAGGGCGGCAAGGGCGCCAAGGTCACGATCGTGGACGCCAAGGACGAGAAGAAGTCGGAGCAGCTCGAGGCCGAGGTCGTGCTGGTGGCGATCGGCGTGCAGGGCCGCACCGACGGCCTCGTCGACCCCGCGCTGGGCCTGCGCATGGAGAAGGGCCACGTGTGGACCGACTTCAAGGACAAGCCGCGCCCGACCTACCAGACCAGCGTGCCGGGCATCTACGCGATCGGCGACGTGATCGGCCCGCCCTGGCTCGCCCACGTGGC
>JBEGNG010000029.1:0-10749 GCA_041182645.1 Planctomycetota bacterium | reverse complement strand
GCGCTTCTACGGGCACTACAACGGGCGCAACAAGTGCCGGGCATTCCCCGACGGCGCGCCCGCCAGCCTCTACTCCGAGAATCCGCCGTCGCCGCCCGCGGTGTGGCTGCCGCAGAACGAGATCGCGAACTCGCCGACCAATCCGCTGGTGATCCGCGGCGGCGTGTTCAAGGGCCAGCTCTGGCTCGCGGAGCTCACGCTCGGCGGCATCAATCGCGTCTACCTCGAGGAAGTCGCGGGCGAGCTGCAGGGCTGCGCCTTCCGCGTCGGCAATGGGCTCGAGGGTGGCGTGCAGCGGCTCATCGATGGTCCAGATGGCTGCCTGTACGCGGGCTCGATCGGTTCGGGCGGCAACTGGAACTGGCGCGATACGCGCTTCGGGCTGCAGCGACTGCGGCCGACCGGCCACATCGCCTTCGAGTACCACACGGTTCGCGCCACCCCCGATGGGCTCGTCATCACCTACACGCGCCCCATCGACGCAGCATGGGCGTCGAATCCCGCGAACTTCACCTTGCGCCAGTGGCGGTACGAGGCGACCGCGCAGTACGGCGGACCGAAGCTGGACGAGGAGGATGTCGCGGTCGAGCGTGCCGAGCGCACCATCGACGGCCGCTCGGTCGTGCTCGCTGCGCCGGGCATCAAGGCGGGCCGCGTGGTCTACATCCGCTCGAATCCGACGGACCCCACGGGCTCGCCGATCTGGTCGACCGAGGCGTGGTACACCATGAACGCCAAGCCGACAGCAGAAGCGCCGGCGAAGCCTTACTCCGCGAGACCCGTCCGATGAGCGCACAGACCGTCCATACCGGCAAGGCTCCTCGCCGAGAGCTCTCCTTCCACTGCACCGGCTGCCTGAAGGAGGAGCTCGCGCGCATCGAATCCGCGCACCGCGCGGGAACACTTCGCCACACCGGCAACTGGACCGCTGGCGAGAACCTCGATCACGTCGCGAAGGTGTGGGAGTTCGCGCTCGACGGATTCCCGCCCGAGGCGAGGGTGCCGCTCTTCATGCGCGTCATCGCACGCCTCATGAAGGGGCGCATGACGAGCGGCAAGACGCTGCCCGCCGGCTTCAAGATCCCGAAGGGCGGCGAGTACATGCTGCCGCGCGCAGACTGCGCGTTCGCGGATGGTCTCGTCCGCCTGCGGCGCGTCCTTGATCGCCTCGACCGTGGCGCGCAGATGACCGTCGCGAGTCCAGCCTTTGGTCCGATGACCCACGACGAGTGGATGCGCCTGCATCTCGCCCACGCCCAGCTGCACCTCGGATTCCTCGCCTATTGAGAGGTCCGCTTTGGCGGGGGCGCAAGCCTGCTGTAGAGTCCCTCTGACCACCGAGGAACCGACCATGCAGACAGGATTCGCCGTAGCCGCCGCAGCCATCTCCGCATCGATCGCGAGCGTCGCGCTTGCGGGAGGCACGACCGGAGCGCTCTACCTGCTGGGCGCCGAAGGGCTCACCCCAAGCGGCGTCTCTGCGAACGGATCGGTGGTCGTCGGCTACAACCCGTCGCAGTTCTGGTACTGGACGAGCGACCAGGGGATCATCGGCATCGGCGGCATCAGCCCGAGCTCGGGTGGCGCGGGCAGCGCGGACGTGAGCAGCAACGGCACGCGCATCGGCTACACCGTCCTCAACCCGGCGAACGGGAAGACCGAGGCGGCCTTCTACGACATCGCGACCAGCACCAGCACGCTCGCGGGCAACTTCGGCTTCAGCTGCGACGTCTCGGCGACGAGCTGCTGGGGCATGTCGGGCGATGGCAACACGATCGTCGGGCTCGGCTGGCACAACCTCTGCGCCGCGCGTGGATTCAAGTCATCCGCAGCGGGCGGACTCGTCGATCTCGGCACGCTTGTTCCGGGCTCGCCCTCCCGCGCGAACGCGTGCAGCAGCGACGCGGGCGTCATCGCAGGCTGGCAGGATTCGCAGCAGGGCGCGCGTCAGGCGACCTACTGGAAGAACGGGCAGCAGAAGTTCATCTTCGGACCGAACGGGCAGACGCTCGGAGAGGCCGGGGTCGTCAGCAGCGACGGCGAGTGGATCCTCGGCCTTGGTGCCTCGACGAACGGCTTCCTCGGCTGGCGCTGGAGCGAGACGACCGGCTACGTCGCGCTCCCCGCATCGCCCATCGCAGGCCTCCGCGCCTTTCCGACGGGCATCAGCGATGACCACTCGCGCATCCTGCTCTTCTATCGCACGCAGTTCCCGCCTGCGACCGCTGGCGAGGGCTACATGATCGTCGACGGCGTGCTCAAGTCGCTCGAAGTGCTCGCCGCGGAGAACGGAATCGTGGTTCCAGCGGGCGTCCGCATGTCGCTGCCGCTTGCGATCTCGGGCGATGGCTACACGGTCGTCGGCTCCTGCCGATCGCCCGCGGGCGTGCAGGGCTTCATCCTTGATCTCCCGCGCCCCGCGCCGTGCGTCGCCGACCTCAACGGCGATGGGACGGTCTCGAGCCAGGACGTGGCGTTCCTGCTCTCGGCTTGGGGAGGCTCGGGCAGCGCCGATCTCGACGGCGACGGGGTCGTCGCCAGCTCCGATGTGGCCGTGCTGCTCTCGTCCTGGGGCGCCTGCCCGTAAGCAAGCCGCTGCGCCAGTAGATCCGTTACTTCGGTAGATCCCAGCCGACCAGGAGCGCCGCGGGCGCGGGCGGGTACTGCATCGCCACGCGGACGAGGCGGAACTCGGACGGATCCGCGGGCAGCGACTCGAACGCGCGGAGGATCATCTCCTCGTAGCGGGGCACTCCGGCGACGCCGAATCCCTTGCTGAGATCCTCGATGAAGATCGGCGTGGTGTCGATCGGCAGTCGGCTGGCCCGCCGCTGCTGCTCATCCTCGCTCAGCGGCTGTGAAAGCGTCGCGTGGATGCTGGTGCGGAGCGTCTCGAGGGCGGGAATGCTGCGGTGGATGAAGACATCGCTGGCGAACGCCTCCGATGGAAGGCTGATCGACGTCACCAGGTTGGACGTCGTGTCGCCAGGCGTCGCCCGCAGGTTCATCACGCCGCGCGTGACGGTCGCGAAGAAGAGATCCGACTCGCCCATGCGTCCGAGCGGTCCTTCGGAGAGCTCGAGCGTGAAGCGCCCGCCCGCACCTTCCTTCGCGTTCACCGTTGCGTTCGGGAACGTCGAGAAATCGCGGAGCAGGAAGTCGGGCTGCGCGCTTCCTTCGCTGGCGATGAACGGCTGCGGCGAGGGAAGCCCGTCCGGATGCTGCGGTCCCGCGCGGAACATCGGAAGCGAGCCGATGGGTCGCAGGCGCTGGATGCCCGCGAGCCCCACGATCAGCGCGATGTCGGCCGTGTCCGGCCCAGTGGTGGTGGGCCCAGTGGTGGTGGGTGTCAGGATCTGCGCGGTCAGTCGCACGCGCGCCTGCAGGCCGAACACTCCGGCCATTCCCTTGAATGCCATGCGCCGCGGCGACTCGAGGTTGCCGTCCGAGCGGAGTCCGTCGAGCACGACCTCGAGCTGCGAGCGATCGCCGAAGTGGCGAGTGACGATCGCGTCGAATCTCCGCATCGCCTCACGGACGGCCTCGGTGCGCGCGAGCGGCGCGCCGACGGACTCGAACGCACGAAGGTAGATCTCGACGCCTTCGGGCCCGGGGATCATCCCGATCGCTTCGAACGAGTCGTCCGCGAGCAGCACGCGCGCGAGCTTCCAGGTCAGGTTCTTGTTGATGCCGAAGCGGCGCGACACGTCCTGTGGCCGAAGAGGATCGCTGTTGGTCGCCGCTGCGAGATCGCGCAGCGACTGGCGCATCACCGTGATTGCGGCGTCGCATTCGGATCGGAAAGCCCCGAGCGCGTCCTGCATCCGGACTCCCGAGTCGTGACGACCGCGTGGGCTGACGGTCGTCCTCGGCGCCAGCGAGACAGGAGCGATGGAGGCAAGGCGGGGCTTCTTCGGTCGCATGAGGGGCTTTGGAAGTCGAACTCCGCTCAGTCCTTAGAAGACGGTCGTGGCACGAATGGGAATCGCAGGACGGTCACGAGCGGGCAACGAACTCGACTCGGTGCGGGGGTTTCATCGGTCGGTCCCTGCCCATCCACGCGAAAGACTATGACCGAATTTCCCTAGGGAAAGTTGCAGGGATGCATTTTCACCTTATTGTCTCAGGTGCCTCGTTGCGTTCGAGGCGTCTTCATCTCGGTCACGGCCGGTGTCGGCGGACGAGTCCGCACCATGTCCCGAGGTGAAGCCTGGACCGATCTGCATGTCCCTGACTACCTCAAGAGAGAGATTCATGCGTACCTCAGCCCTGACCGTTGGCGCGTTCCTTTCCGCAAGCCTCTGTGCCGCCGTGCTTGCGGACGGGACCTGGCAGGTCCTAAGCGTCGCCGACGGTGTGACGCCCGCAGGTCTTCCCGGCATCGACGGCGCAGTTTGGGTTCCGAACCAGTGGAACAACCCGACGATCGGGCTTGATGGTCTTGTCACCTTCCGCGGCCAGCTCGCTGGCCCCGGCATCACCAATACTGGTGCGACCGCCAACCACGTGGTGCTCGTGAAGGGTCTGCCTGGGGCATGGACCGTGCTCGCGCGCAACAACTCCGGTGTTCCCGGCGACACTCCCAGCGGCGGCATCTTCTCGCGCACCGCGAGCCCGAACAACTCGATCGTGACTGCGAACAACATCACCGACGACGGTGGAGTTGTGATCTCGGGCTACATGACTGGTCCCGGCATCACGACGGGCACGAACGACACCGCCACATGGTTCCAGCCCGCCTCTGGCGCGCCCGTCCTGCTCGCGCAGGGCCGCGACTTCTGCCCCGGCACGGCTGGCGCGCAGTATCCCGCGAACATGACCGTGAGCTCTGGCCTGCGCATGAACAGCGTCGGCCAGGCGCCGTTCTACATGACGCTCACGGGTGGCGACACCGTCACCGCGAACAACGCAGCGCTCGTGCTGCTCAGCCCCGGCGATGATCAACTCGTCATGCGCAAGGGCGATGCGGCTCCCGGCCTCCCCGGCCTGACCGTGACGCCTGACTCCTTCGGCGCCTTCCTGAACGGCACCAAGATCGTGTTCTCCGGCAAGCTCGTCGGCACGGGCATCACCACCGCGAACGACAGCGTCTACCTCACCAACATCGGCCTGACCGGCGGTCTGCGCATCTATGCCCGCGAAGGCGACCCGATCCCCGGCTTCAAGGGCCTGACCATCGCGAACACCTCGTCGCTCTCCTTCGGCCAGCGCCCGATCGCAGCCGACGGCACCATCACCTTCATCGCCACGCTCGGCGGCACCGCCACGACGCTGAACAACACCGCGGTGATGACGGAGAACAACGGCGTCTTCTCGATCCTCATCCGCAAGGGTGATGCGATCCCGGGCATCACCGACTCAGCCAACCCCGACTTCACCGGCAAGGTCTTCTCGTCGCCGAACTCGACTGGAAACTGCAAGACCCGCAACGGCCTGTACGCGTTCGAAGGCATCATCATGAATGCCGACGGCACCGCGATCACCTCGCCCGCGCCCGCGACCTTCGTCGGCGCGCGCACGGCGGATGGGACCTTGCGCACGATCTGCAAGCAGACCGATCCGGTTCCCGGCCTCGATGGCTGGGTCTTCAGCAGCCTGAACGGCTCCACCAGCATCTGCGCGAGCGACAACGGCAGCGTCGTGTTCAACGCCCCCATCGCCAACGCCGCGCTCGCCGAGTCGGGCAGCGCGCTCATGGCGTGGGACCTCGCGGGCGGGCTTCGCGTGCTTGCGAAGGCTTCGTCGGGCGTCACGCCGACGGGTGACACGACCTTCACCGGCACTCCGTGCAACCAGATCACGCTCATCGGCTCGACCGGCAACAACGGCGACGGCGGCGGCACCGGCTTCAGCTCGAACGGCTGGCTTGCAATCCGCGCCGGCGATACTGCGAATGGCCTCTACGCCATCGCCCGCATCAAGGTTGGCCCGACCGGCAATCCTTGCCCGGCGGACATCAACGGCAGCGGTACGGTCGACGCGGCGGACCTCGCGGGACTCCTCGCCGGCTGGGGCACCTCGAGCCCCGATCTCAACGCGGACGGCACCGTGAATGCCGCCGACCTTGCCGCGCTGCTCACCGCGTGGGGCGCTTGCCAGTAAGCCCCGCGACGCGACGTGAACCTCCTGCCGGCCCGCACGGATCGCGGGCCGGCACTTTCACTTCAGACGGATCCGACTCCCGATGAACATGACCATGAATCGCCTGACTCTGAACCGCCCCGCACTTGCCCGTGCCGCGTTCGTCTCGCTCGCCGCTTCGTCGCTCGCGCCTCTCGCGCACGCAGGAGAGCTCTTCCTGCTCGGCCTTGTGCCGCAGGCCTACGCCGACGACTGCAGCGAGGATGGGCGAGTGGTCGTCGGCTACGACACGCAGTCGTACTGGTACTGGACCCGTGAGACGGGCGTGGTGCAGCTCCTCGGACAAACCGTGCCGCCTGGGAACAGCGTGGGTGGGCAGGGCTGCATGTCGGCGGACGGGCGCACCATGAGCTGCAGCACGCTGCAGGATTTCGAAGGGCTCTCGAAGGCGGAGGGCACCCAGTACGACATCCAGCTGACGAAGTACCACCCGCTCGGGAACCTCGGCTTCCACTGCGATTCCGAGCGCAACAGCGTCTGGGGCATGAGCAACGACGCCGTCCATGTCGTCGGGCTCATGGAGCAGGCGTTCTGCAACGCCATCGCCTACTACCGCAACACGCAGACGGGCCAGCTGGTCAACCTCGGCACGCTGTACTTCTACAAGCCATCGCGCGCGAATGACGTGAGCGACGACGGCTCGACGATCTGCGGCTGGAACGACGACTACGTGGGCTGGCGCCAGGGCGCCGTCTGGCGCCGCAATGCCGACGGCACCTACACGCAGACCAACATGGCTGCGGGACCCATCAAGATGTCCGAGGCAGGCTGCGTCAGCGGCGACGGGCAGTGGGTGTACGGCATCGGCCGCACGGGCTACTCGGGCGGGGCGATGTGGCGCTGGAGCGCGGCGACGGGCGTGCAGCCCGTGGGCACGAATCCCTCGAGCGGCGTTGGCTACGCGGTGGCGACCAACTTCGACGGTTCGAAGGTGCTGTGCTTCTACGGCATCATGGGTAGCAGCGGCTCGTACCTCTGGACCGCGGAGAACGGCTACACCTCGCTTGCGACCCTCGCGGCCAATGCGGGCGTGCAGATCCCCGACGGCTGGCAGCTCAACCTGCCGCTTGGAATGTCGGATGACGGGCTCACGATCGTCGGCACTGCGTCCGGACCTCAGGGGACGTCGCCCTTCGTGCTCGATCTTCGCCCGACCAAGCAGCCGTGTCCTGCCGACCTCGATGGCAACGGCGACGTCGGCGCGACCGACATCGCCAATCTGCTCGGTCAATGGGGCGCGCTCGGCGGCGGCGCCGATCTCGACGGCAACGGGGATGTCGGTCCCGCCGACCTTGCGATCCTGCTCGGTGCGTGGGGCGCTTGCCCGTAAGCAACTGGTTGAAGACCCACGATAGAGGAGCTCCATGAATCCGGTTCTTGCCGTCTCAGCAGCCGCGGCTGCGTTCGCCTGCGCCTTCGGCGCGCACGGCGGTGAGCTCTTCCTGCTCGGACTCGTCCCGTACTCGTACGCGATGCAGCCGAGCGCCGACGGGCGCGTGGTCGTCGGCTACGACGGCGCATCGGCGTGGTACTGGACCCGCGAGACATGGGTCGTGCGGCTCGAGGAGTCGCTCCCTCCCGGGAACGGCGTCGGCGGACATCCGAACATCACCGCCGATGGACGCTTCATCACCTGCAGCACCCTGCAGGGCACGCCACCGAAGTCGGAGGCGACGATCTTCGATCGCGAACTGGGTACCTACGACCCAGCGGTAGGCAGCTTCGGCTTCAACTGCGACATCGAGCGATGTGGTCCATGGGGATACACGCCGAGCGGCGGCCATGTCTGCGGGCTCATCTGGGGCGAGTCGTGCTCCGCGACGGGATTCGTCTGGGACGCAGCGACCGACACGATCCGGGTGCTGCCCTCCAGCTATTTCTACAAGCCCACGCGCGCGAATGGGATCAGCTTCGATGGCTCCTTCGTCGGCGGCTGGAACGACGACTACGTCGGATACCGCCAGGGCTGCGTGTGGCGCAAGAACGCCCAGGGAAACTACGTGGGCACGCTGCTGAACACGGGTGTCCCCACCGTCAAGCTCAGGGAAGTGAGCTGCGTCAGCGGCAACGGACAGTGGGCGTACGGCCAGGGACGCGAGGGCATCGACGGCGGCGTTCCGTATCGGTGGAGCTACGAGACGGGCTACCAGCCGATCGTCGGCGGCGTCGGCACCGTGTACGCGTCGAACTTCGACGGAAGCCGGCTGCTCATGGGCAGCGGCGTCTGGATCGCGGGGCGCGGCTACGTTCCGTTGCGCGACTGGTCCGCGGAGAACGGCTTCGCGCTGACCACCGACTGGAACTTCCAGCCCTTCGGCATGACGGAAGACGGGCTCACCATCACGGGCTACGCGATTCGCGTCGCAGACCTCGCGTGGTCTCCGTTCGTTCTTGATCTGCGTCCGACGAAGCCGGCGTGCCCAGCCGATCTCGACGGCAACGGCGACGTCGGCGCTCCCGACCTCGCGAGCCTGCTCAGCCAATGGGGCACCTTTGGCGGCAGCGCCGACCTTGATGGTGACGGAACCGTCGCCAGTTCCGACATCGCTGTGCTGCTCTCCGCGTGGGGCATGTGCCCGTAGCGGCTGCGTGCGTCAGCGCTTCGGCTTTGGACCCTTGAATCCAGTCCCGCCGCGGAAGTTCGTCCCGCGCGACGGCTTTCCGCCGCCGAAGGGATTCTGTCCGAACCGAGCAGGCCCGCCCTTCGCAGGTCCGCGGGATGCGCCGCCTTGCTTCGGGGCGCCAGACTTCGGCGCTCCTGAATTGGTTGCGCCTTGCTTCGGACCCGCGTGCGACCCTGAAGGGCGCGCCGGCTTGCCGAACGGGCGTCCGCCTTGCGAGGGGTGCTGTGGGCGGGGCGCATGGCGTGGCTCCCCGCGTGGTTCACCGCGTGGCTCCCCGCGTGGTTCTGCGCGCGGTTCTGCGCGTGGTTCAGTGCGTGGCTCGAAGCGCGCGTCGTCATCCATGCGACGATCGATGCGCGGACCCCGCGGGCGATCGGAGTACGAGGCCGCCTGCTGCGGGATCGGCCGTCCCGAAGCGTTCATGCGCGGACGGGAAATCGGAGCAGGACGCGTCTCGATCACCGGCTGCTGGGTGCGCGAGGGCGTCGCGTCGTGGCGCGCATCGCGCGAATCGTCGCGCTCGCGGGGCGCGAGACCCGACTTCGCAGCCGCCTCATCAGACTTCGGCACCTGCACGGGCACGCGCTCGCGCGGGATCTCGAACTTGATGAGGCGCTCGACCTGCTTGAGCAGGCCCTTCTCCTCGACATCGCAGAAGGAGATCGCGTGCCCCGACTTGCCGGCGCGCGCAGTGCGGCCGATGCGGTGCACGTACGCCTCGGGCTCCATGGGCTGGTCGTAGTTCACGACGTGGGTGATGTCGTCGATGTCCAGCCCGCGCGCGGCGACGTCGGTCGCGACGAGCACGGGCGAGCGTCCCGAGCGGAAGGCATCGAGCGCGCGGATGCGCTGGTTCTGCGCCTTGTCGCCGTGGATCGCCTCGGCATGGATTCCTGCCGACTTGAGCTTGCGAGCGAGTCGGTCCGCGCCGTGCTTGGTCTTGGTGAAGACCACGGTGCGCTCCATCTCGAGGGTGTCGAAGAGATGGATCAGGAGCTGCGTCTTCTGTGCCTTGAGCACGAAGTACAGCTTCTGGTCGATGCGGTCGACCGCGCTCGAGACGGGAGTGACCGTCACGGTCACCGGATCGCGCAACAGCGAGTCCGCGAGGTGGCGGATCTCCTTCGGCATGGTCGCCGAGAAGAGCATGGTCTGGCGCGCCGTCGGGAGAAGCTTGGCGATGCGGCGGATCGGCTCGATGAAGCCCATGTCGAGCATGCGGTCGGCCTCATCGAGGACGAAGAACTCGATCTCGGACAGGTTCACGATGCGCTGGTCGAGGAGGTCGATCAGTCGGCCGGGCGTCGCGACGAGGATGTCGATTCCCTGCTGAATGGCGCGGACCTGCGGGCCTTGGCCGACTCCGCCGAAGATCACCGCGAAGCGCAGGGGCGTGTGTCGTCCGTATGCGGCGAAGCTCTCGGAGATCTGGGCTGCGAGTTCGCGCGTCGGCGCAAGGACCAGCGCCTTCGGCCTGCGTCCGGTGGGCAGCCGGACGCCGCGCGGAATCTCGGTGAGGAGGCGATTCAGGATCGGCAGCGCGAACGCTGCGGTCTTGCCGGTGCCGGTCTGGGCGATGCCCAGCACGTCGCGCTTCGCGATCGCGGGCGGAATCGCCCGCGCCTGGATGGGCGTGGGGTGCTGGTAGCCGTCGGCGACGAGTGCGTCGAGGATGGCGGGAGCGAGCGAGAGACTGGCAAACGAAACCTGGGCGGTCGCCTGATCGGTCGTGCGTTCGGTCGTGGGGGAGGGGGCGGCTGTCGTCACAAATACCTTTCGCCCAGCGAATCTCCGAATGAACCGCCACGTGAAGGATCACGTGGAGCACACGGAAGCCGCGGGCTTCATCGAGGCGGAATCGCGTTCGAGCGGTGATGACCGGTCGACGGGATCAAGCCATTTGGCGCACGCGGAGCGCGCGGACAACGTGTCCGTGCGGTCATGAAGCGTGCGGCCGGCAAGGTCCCAGTCATCTGCGGCGGGC
>JBEGNG010000028.1:0-10751 GCA_041182645.1 Planctomycetota bacterium | reverse complement strand
GCCGGTGTCCCACACCGGGCTGAAGCACGGCTGCAGGCGCGTGCCGCGGGCATCGCGCAGGAAGAACGCATCGAGGTCACGCTCGGCCACCTGCACACGGGGATCGGTGCGCGGGATGCCCAGCGCCTTGAAGACGATCTGCAGGTAGACCATCGGCGGGAAGATCGCGCCCACCCCCTCGGTACGCGCCGGCCCGTCCTGGCTCGCGCGCTCCATGATCCAGTCGAAGGCATCGCGGATCGCCGGTCGCCGGGGTGCCGTCCCGACCAAGGCACCCGCTCCCTTCAGACCCAGGTCGATCGCACGGAAGAACGCGCGCCAACCCGCGGGAACCTCGCGGCGCATCGTCAGGCGACGCAGCGCACCGCGGTCACGCGTGATCGGATCGAGCGTGAGCGCCACCGCGCGGGTGGGACGGAGCGTGCTCACGATCGCCAGCGGCAGGATCATGGTGCGGCTCCAGGCGCTCACCTTCGAGAGATGGAACGGGAACCAGCGCGGCAGCCAGACGACCTCGGGCGGGATCGCCGGGACGGCCATCCAGGGAATCAGCCCCAGGGCCGCGAGGTAGAAGTTCGTGAAGCTGTTGCAGGCTTCTGCCCCGCCACGCGCGAGGATCATGGCGGCCGCACGCTGCATGTGCGGGGCGCGCTCATCGTCGCCCATGAGCCGCAGGCAGACCCACGCCTTGACGCAGGAACTCACGTCGGCGGCGCTGCCCGGATACTGGCCCCATCCACCGTCGGCGCGCTGCTGGTCGCGCAGGGACGCCGCCAGCTCCTGCATCACCGTCCAGCCGTCGCGACCATCGGCCATGGGCTCGCGCTCCTGGCCGAGGATGAACTTCATGAGCAGGTACTCGCTCTCGAGGATGCTGTCGCCCTCGAGTTCCGCGCACCAATGGCCGTCCGGTCGCTGCAGCGAGAAGAGCGCGTCCACCGCGCGCCGTGCCGCCTGCGCCGCCTCGGCGGCACCGTGCATGCCCGGGACGCCCGCCGGCGGCGCGGGGCGTTCAAGGGTCGCAGTGGTCGGGTCCTGAAGGCTCGGATCCATGGGGCGACGAGGGTACCTCAGCCCAGTTCCTTCAGCGAAACGGGGCGTCGCTCACGGGCGCTCATGACGGCCGCCTCGAGCACGCACTGGGTCTTCAGCGCATCCTCGAAGTCCGGCAAGGGAACGACCGGCTTGGAGCCCCCGAGCACCATCGCGATGTCGGCGGCCATGCTCACGAACCCCTGCTCGTAGCCGATGAGGTGCGCCGGTGGCCAGTAGTTCCCGGCGTAGGGATGCACGCCCTCGGTGCACATGATGGTGGTCCAGCCCTGCAGCGCCTTGGGGGCGGTGTTGTCCCACCACTGCAGCTCGTTCATGCGCTCGAAGTCGAACTTCACCGAGCCGAGCTCGCCGTTGACCTCGATCTGGTTGCGGTTCTTGTTGCCGGTCGCCAGGCGCGTGGCCTCGAAGCTCCCGATCGCACCACCGCTGAAGCGCGCGAGGAACAGCACGGCGTCATCGACCGTGCTGCGGCCGGTGCGCCTGCCCCTGGCCTTCGCGCCCTTGCCGCTGATCGCACCGCCCGCCGAGTCGACGATCGCGCGCTCCTTGACGAACGTGTGCTCGATGGCGCCGCTGACCTCGGTGAACTCCTGCCCGGTCACGAAGCGCGCCATGTCGATGATGTGCGCGTTCAGGTCGCCGTGCGCACCGCTGCCCGCCTGGTCGGCCTGGAAGCGCCAGAGCAGCGGGGTCTCGGGACCGCCCCAATCCTGCAGGTAGCTGGCACGCACGTGGAAGAGCTTTCCCAAGCGGCCGTCGCGCACGAGCTGGTGCGCCAAGGCGACCGCGGGGCAGCGCCGGTAGTTGAACCACACGAACGTCTTCTGGCCCCTGGCCTTCTTCGCGGCCTTCACCATCGCCCGCGCGTCGGCGAGCGTGCCGGCGAGCGGCTTCTCGCACGCCACGTGCTTGCCGGCCTCCAGGGCCGCGATCGACATGTCCGCGTGCACATGGTTGGGCGTGCTGACGTCGACGAGGTCGACCTCGGCATCGAGCACGGCCAGCTGCCACTGCGCGACGCTCTTGCGCCAGCCCCACCGCTTGCCGAACTCGTGCGTCTCGGCGGGGTCGCGGCCGGCGACGGTGACCATGTCGATGGCCAGGGGCAGGTCGAAGAACGGCCCCGCGCTCGCCCAGGCGTGGGAGTGGGCCTTGCCCATGAACTTCGTGCCGATCAGCCCCACACCGAGTCGTCCGGTCTTGCGTCGTGCCACGATGGTCTCCTTGGGTCCGCACGGCGGAGCCGCGGACTATCCTAGCCCCGTCCCTTCCCAACGGAGCACCACCATGAGCGACCTCGAATCACGCCTGACCGCCCTCGAATCCCACGTCGAATCCCTCGAGCGGGGCGCGCGCCGATGGCGCCGCGCGACGATGGTGCTCGGTGCCGCGCTCGTCTCGACCTTCGTGCTGGCCGCGACCGCGCTCAACAGCGAGACGATCAAGGCCCGCAAGCTCGAGATCGTCGACGAGGCCGGGAAGGTCGTGATGCTCGCCGACACCACCGAGGGCGCCGGCCGCCTGAGCCTCTGGTCGAGCAGCGGCGCCAACGTGGCGCGCCTGGGCGCCAACGAGCATGGCGGCGACTTCATCATGTGGAACGCGCAGGGGCGCGTGGTCGGCAGCATGTACGCCACCGCGCAGGGCGCGCGCATCGAGACCAACGCCGCCGACGGCAAGGGCAGCGCCTCGCTCGATGCCGCCACCGGACTCGCGCAGATCGCGCTCACCGATGCCGACAACAAGCCGATCGTCCGCGCCGCCACCGAACAGGGCGGCGGCGTGGTGCAGGTGCTGGGCTCCGCGGGCCAGCCGGCCGCATCGATCGGCTCGCGTGCGGGCGGCGGCTTCGTGGTGGTGCAGAACAGCGCCGGAGCCGAGGTGGGATCGATGCTCGTGCGCGAGGATGGCACGGGCAAGCTCCTGCTCGCCGACGGCAAGCAGCCCAACGTGCTGCTCGAGACGGGTGCCGACGGCGGTGGTGCGCTGCAGCTGCTGCATTCCACCCGCGTGATCGCCGGGCTCGGTGGGACGGCATCGGGCGGCCTGCTCAACCTGATGGGATCCGAGGGCCGTCCGGTGGTGATCCTCGGCCAGGCGAGCAACGCGCCGGGCGGTGCGCTGGCCATCCGCGACAATGCCGGTGTCCGCGTCGCCCGCATCGGCATCGATCCGGATGGCTTCGGCGAGATGGCCGTCTACGGCGAGGGTGCGACGCGCAAGAAGGCGCTCAACGCCCGCGACGAGTGAACCCGGCGCCTGCCGTGCTGCTGCTCATCGACAACTACGACTCGTTCACCTGGAACCTGGTGCAGCGCTTCGGCGAGATCGATCCGTCGCTCGCCGTCGAGGTGGTCCGCAACGACGCCATCGATGCCGCTGCCGCCCTCGCGATGGCCCCCACGCACCTCGTGATCTCACCGGGCCCGTGCACGCCCAAGGAATCCGGTGCGTGTCCGTCGATCATCGCCGCACTGCGGGGGCGCGTGCCGATCCTCGGCGTGTGCCTCGGACACCAGGCGATCGGCGACCTCCACGGCATGGTCGTCGAGCGCAACGACATCCCGGTGCACGGCAAGACCAGTCCGGTGCACCACGACGGCCGGGGCGTCTTCGCCGGGCTCCCCGACCCGTTCGAGGCGACCCGCTACCACTCGCTCGTCGTGCGCCGAGACACCGTCCCGGCGGACTTCGAGGTGAGCGCCTGGACCGACCGCGGCGAGGTGATGGGACTTCGATGGAAGGCGCCCGCCGGGGCCGCGCCCATGGAAGGCGTGCAGTTCCACCCCGAGAGCTTCCTCACGATCGAGGGCCCCCGGCTGCTGGCGAACTTCCTCGCGATGGATCGGGCCGTGCCGGCCGGTTGAAGGTCACGCGCCCCGTGCGGCGTGCTAGGCTTCTCCGACCATGAATCCCGTGATGACCGACACCGCGCGCGTGCTCGTGACCTCGACCTCCACCGACGGCATCGTCGTCAAGGTCCCGGGCACGCAGTACCAGCTGTCGTTCCAGCCGCACTGCCCCCGCTGCACCGTCGTGGCGGGCGAACGCGTCCACGCGCGGTTCCGCGCGACCGCCCTCAAGATGCACCACGCGAAGGCCGGCGGGGTCTTCGTCGAGCCGATCGAGGGCCACCCGCGCATCGTGCAGGGCCGCGTCCTGGCCACCGACACGCGGTCCAACATGGTGCTGGCCGACGTGGTGGTGCCGATGTGGATCACGGTGCCGCAGGGCCAGGCGGCCAGCGACTTCGCCACGGGCGACCTGCTGAACTTCTACGTGCAGAGCGGCTCGACGATCGAGCCCGTGCGCTGAGCGATCACGCAGCTTCCGCGGTGCCGGCGACGCCGTCGCGCGTCACGTAGAACAGGTTGCGCGTGATCGGGTAGGGCAGCCGCCGGTAGTCCTCGTCGATGCGGCCCATGATGCGGTCGATGAAGCGCCCGGGCCCCCGGCTCATGGCCACGAAGATGTCGCGCGCCGGGGTCGCCACCAGGAAATCGCCCTTGAGTTCGGGAGCGAGCCGGTCATGCAGGTGCGTCAGCAGCAACCGCGCCGCGTCATAGCCGTCACGCAGGCTCACCACCGCCGCCCGGCCGCCATCGCCGGACTGCATGATCTGGACGTTGAGTTCGGGTGCGTAGCTCCCCAGGTTGACGCGAGCCACTTCCTCGAGTTCGTCGGTCGTCAGGCCCCACCGGACGAGCTGCTCGGTGCTGATGCTCACGGTCATGTCGGGCAGGTCGATGACGAAGACGATCACCGTGCCGTTCACGAACGGGATGTGCGCGACCTGCTCGCGGTCGACCGAATCGAAGATCGACTCGGGCTGCAGGCGCGGCATGATCCGCGGCTTGGCCACGGCCAGGGGCAAGGCGGCGGTCGCCAGGAGGTCGCCCTCGAAGACCTTCCGGAAGTAGGCGCCGACGACCTCGGCGGCGCGGTCGGTGTCCTGCATCACCAGGCGGTAGAGGTTCTCGAGGCCCATGCGGCGGCCATCGACGAGGAGTTTCAGGGCATCGATGACCTCGACCTTGCGGTCGCGCCAGGTCGCCTTGATGTGCCGGGCGATCGCTTCGGTGAACGCCGCGGGTTCGTACGGGAATCGGTCCATCGTGCCTCCTGTGGGGCCCCTGGGCCCGCGTCCGGACAAACGATCGGATTGCCACGGGCCCGCATCAAGCGAAAGTGCGGGAATCCCCGAGAACGCACGCCGCACGGGCTTCGGGCACAATGGGCACCGATGGGAACCGCCTACGCCAACAGCCTGCTGGACCTGGACCTTGCCTTCGGGCCCCGCCGCCCCCGGCCCCTCACCGTGATCGCCGGCCCCTGCGTGCTCGAGGACGACGAGACCAACCTGCGCATCGGGACCACGATGCGCGATGCCTGCGCCGCGCTGGGCTTCGCCTACGTCTTCAAGGCGAGTTTCGACAAGGCCAACCGGTCCAGCGCCTCCAGCCCCCGCGGGCCCGGACTCGACCGCGGCTGCGACATGATCGCGTCGCTGCGTGACCGCCTCGGCGTGCCCTCGACGACCGACATCCACGAACCGCACCACGCCGCGCGCGCGGCCCAGGCCGTGGACATCCTGCAGATCCCCGCCTTCCTCTGCCGACAGACCGACCTGCTCCTGGCGGCGGCGGCGACCGGCCGTGCGGTGAACGTGAAGAAGGGGCAGTTCATGGCTCCGGGCGAGATGCGCAACGCCGTCGCCAAGGTGCGCGACGGCGGCGCCCGGCACGTGATGCTCACCGAGCGCGGCACGTTCTTCGGCTACCACCGGCTGGTGAACGACTTCCCCGGCCTGCAGGACATGGCCGAGCTCGGGGCACCCGTCTGCTTCGACGTCACCCACAGCACCCAGCTCCCCGGCGCCGAGGGGGCCGTGACGGGCGGGCGGCCGGACCGGGCGGCGCTGCTGGCGCGTGCCGCGGTGGCGGCCGGCGTCGATGCGCTGTTCCTCGAATGCCACCCGGAGCCGTCCCGGGCCTTCAGCGACAAGGCCACGGTGCAGCCGCTGGCGGCCATGCCGAAACTGCTGGCGGAACTTGCACGGATCCGCGCCGCGGTGGTCGATGCATACACTTCGTGACGATGAAGTGCGACCAGTGCGACAAGCCGGCCGTCGTCCATGAGACGGTGATCTCCGGCGGCATGCAGTCCACGGTGCACCTGTGCGCCGAGCATGCGGCCGCCCACGTGCAGCATGTCCCCGCGACTGCGCCGATCGCCGAACTGCTGGTGGCACAGCTCTCGGGCCAGGGCACGGTGGTGTCGTGCGGCGGATGCGGGATGACCCTGACCGAGTTCCGCAAGCACGGCCTCGCCGGGTGCCCGTCGTGCTTCGATGCGCTCTCCCCCGCCATCGATCAGGCGATCCAGCGCGCCCAGGGCGGCGCCTCCGCACACTGCGGCCGCGCACCCTTGCGGCGCAGCGACGCCGAGGCCCGGTCGGCGTACCGGGCGCGCCTGCTCCAGGACCTCGATCGGGCCGTCGCGGCGGAGCGCTACGAGATCGCTGCCGAGGTCCGCAACGCCCTGCGCCAACTCGATGCGGCACCGGAGGCCTCGGCGTGAAGCCGATCCAGAACGGTGGGCCGTGGCTCGGACCGCTCGGACGGGACGCCGACGTCGTCGTCGCGAGCCGCGTGCGTCTGGCGCGCAACCTCGCGGGGTTCCCCTTCACGAACCGGGCCTCGACCGCACAGCGGCGCGACGTGGTCTCGATGGTCCAGGAGCGGTCCCGAGGCGCCGCCTGGGGCCGGATGCTCGGCTGGATCGACATGCAGGCCTGCCCCGCGGACCAGCGCACGCAGATGGTCGAACGCCACCTCGTGAGCAAGCAGTTCGCGGCGTCGGATGCACCACGCGCCGTCGGCATCTCGGCGGACGAGACGCTCTCGGTCATGGTCAACGAGGAAGACCACCTGCGGATCCAGGCGATGTACTCCGGGCTCCGGATCGACGAGTGCTTCGAGGCGGCAACGGCATTCGATCGCGGGGCGGAGAACGTCCTCGACTTCGCATGGCACCACCGGTGGGGCTACCTCACCGCCTGCCCGACCAACGTGGGCTGCGGCATCCGCGTGAGCGTGATGCTCCACCTCCCTGCACTCCGACTGACCTCGGAGCTCGACCGTGTGCGGCGGGCGGCGAAGGAGTTGCACCTGGCCCTGCGTGGCTTCCATGGCGAGGGATCGGAGCCGATGGGCGACTTCTTCCAGCTCAGCAACCAGCTCACGCTGGGCATGCGGGACGAGGAAGTCGTCGGCGAGCTGCGCGACCGCATCGTGCCGGAGGTGATCCGCTACGAGCGACTGGCCCGGGAGACCTACCGATCCAAGGCCCCCGCCGCTGCGCGCGACCGCTTCCTCCGCGCCGCTGCGCTGCTGACCCACGCCCGCCTCATGCCGCTCGATGAGGCCATGAAGCTCCTCGGTCGGCTCCGCCTGGGCATCGCCAGCGGGTTGACCGAAGCCATCGACTCGACGCTCGTGCACCGCCTGCTGCTGCAGGTGCAGCCCGCACACCTGGCGCTGGCCCGTCCCGAGGACCCGATGGAAACGCTCGAACAGCAGTCGGCCGCCCGGGCCTCGTTGCTGCGCGACGCCCTGGCGCCCCTGCGCGCTTCGATCGGCTGACGACGGTCAACCCGCCGCGGGCGCAGCCGGCGACTTCATCCCGGCAGCCACGGCATCGGCCAGGGCCGCGTAGTCCGCATCCTTGCCGGAGATCCCGCCCACGTCGTGGGTGGACAGGCTGAGCGTGACCTTCGACCAGCGGATGAGGATGTCCGGGTGGTGCTGCACGCGCTCGGCGTGCTCGGCCATGCGGTTCACGAATGCCATCGACTGCACGAAGTCGGTGAACGCGAAGGTCCGCTGGATGCACTCGCCGACGCGGGACCACTCGGGCAGCGCGCTGAGTGCGGCGTCGATCTCGGCATCGGAGAAGCGGTGCATGCGAGGACTATATTCGCCCCCGATGGCCCCGAACGTCACTCGACTGGCGCCGAGCCCGACCGGTCACCTGCACCTGGGCCACGCCTGGAGCTTCCTGTGCACCTGGGCACTGGCCCGTGCGGGCGGGTGGACGATCCGGCTGCGCCTGGAGGACCTGGATCGGTCGCGGGCGAGCAGCGATGCCTGCGACGATGCCCTGTGGTGCCTGCGTTGGCTGGGGATCGATTGGGACGGTCAGCCGGAGCTGCAATCGAACCATGCCCAGAGGCATGCCGACGCGATGCGGGCGCTGGCCGCGCGCGGGCTCGTCTTCGAGGCCCACCAGACGCGTGCGCAGGTGCGGGCGGCCGCACCGAACGAGTCGAACGCTCCCAACGAGGGTGACGCCGTGCTGCGCTTCCCACCCGACCTGCGGCCACCGATGGGCCCCGCGTGGGGGTTCCGCGATCCGGCGTGCAACCACCGGTTCGCGTGCCCGGCCGGCAGCCGCACGATCCACGACCGGATCCAGGGCGAGCGAGCGCTCGACCCCTCGCTGGTCTGGGGCGACCCGCTGGTCTGGATGAAGGCCGGGGTGCCGAGCTACCAACTCGCCGTGGTGGTCGACGACCTTGCCGCGGGCGTGACGGACGTGGTGCGCGGCATGGACCTGCTCGACAGCGCGGTCCTGCAGGGCGTGCTCATCGAGGCGCTCGGCGCGGCACCGCCCCGGTGGTGGCACCTGCCGCTGGTCACCGACGAACACGATCGGCGGCTGGCCAAGCGGCATGATGCGCTCTCGCTGCGCGCCCTGGCCGCCCTGGGCGCGACCCCCGGCAGGATCCGCGCACTGATGCTGCACTGGTGCGCCGGCCGACCGCTGGCCGGCGAAGCCTCGACGGTGGACCTGACCGACGGCCTCACCGAGCGTGGACTCGTCACGATGGCCTCGACGAAGGCACGCCTCGCGGTGACGCCGGATATCGTCCGGTGGCTATGCCACGGACCGTGATGCCCATCGTGCCCGTCCTCGCTGCGCTGCTCGCCGCATGCGGCGGCTCCGATCCGGGCCGCATCGAAGTCAAGGGCGAGGCCTTCACGCTGACGATCGCCGCCGACGACGCCTCGCGTGCGCGCGGGCTCGGCGGCGTCGCCGAGATCCCCGAGCACGGCGGCATGCTGTTCGCGTTCCGCTCAGCGGAACCCCAGGGCTTCTGGATGATCGACTGCATCACCGACATGGACATCCTCTACGTCGATCCGCAGGGCTACGTGGTGTCGGCGTACACCATGGTGGCCGAGGCGCCACGCGCCCCCGGCGAAAGCGAGCAGGCGTACCGGGACAGGCTGCGGCGCTACCCGAGCGGCAAGCCGGCGCAGTTCGTGATCGAACTCAAGGCGGGCACGATCGACCGCCTGGGGATCGTGCCCGGCACCAAGGTCACGCTCGACGCGAAGGCGCTCAAGGAACTCGCCAAGTGAGGCCACGCGCGGTCACCGTGCTGGCGGCCAGGGATGCCGCCACGGCGAGCGCCGTCGCCCGGGCACTGTCGGCGATGGGGACCTTCACCTGCGAGGGCGGCGATGCCTACGCGGCGCAGGCCGGCAGCCGCGTCCGGCGTGCCGAGGCCGTGCTGGTGCTCGGCTCCGCGCGCGCCGATCCGCAGGTGCGGGGTTTGGTCGAGGATGCGCTGTCGCGACATGTCCCCGTGCTCTGCCTCGGCGCCGACGATGCCGGCGAACCCGTGGTCGCCCGGGCGCCCGCCGATGCCTCGCCGGAGTTCGTCGCAGGCATGCTCCTGGGCCTGCTCGAGCGGCAAGCCGACCTGGACCGGATGCGGCGCGAGGCGATCGCGGCCAACGCCAGCAGCGGCGACCTCCGCGCCGAGGTGAACCGCATCACCGATGAGCTCCAGCTCGCCTCGAGCGTGCAGCGCGACTTCCTGCCGCGCTCGCTTCCTGCGCTCGGCTCGATCCGCATGGGCGCCCTGTGGAAGCCGGCCGAATTCGTGAGCGGCGACCTCTACAACGTGATGCGCCTGGACGAACGCAGGCTCGGCGTGTTCATCACCGATGCGGTGGGTCACGGCGTGCCCGCAGCACTCATGACGCTCGTGATCGGCCGCGCGCTGCCGACGAAGGACATCGCCGGCAACGCCTACCGGGTGCTCAGCCCGGCCGAGAGCCTCGAGCGGCTGAACGCCGAGATGCTCGCCCGCTCGGAACACGCCTCGCGCTTCGCCACCGCGGTCTACGCGGTCGTCGATGTCCAGTCCGGCCACGTGCGCTTCAGCTGCGCGGGCCACCCACCGGTGCTCCTCGCGCGTGCCGGCGGCGCCTTCGAGGCACACGGCACCAGCGGCGGACTCCTGGGCGTCTTCGAAGGCACGACCTTCGGTGAGGCGGAACTCGACCTGGCTCCGGGCGACCGGCTGCTGCTGCATTCCGACGGCTTCGAGCAGGCCTTCCCCGATGCATCCGTGCTGCGGCAGAAGCACCGCCTGCCCAACGACCGCTACCTGCAGTCGTTCGCGCGCCACCGCCCGCTTGCGGAGGCACAGGCCTTCTGTGATGCCGTCGCCCGCGACGCCGAGGAGGCATGCGCGGGCACGCCGCTGCACGACGACGTCACGCTGGTGTGCATCGACCGCGCATGAGCCGCGCGACCTCCCGCGCGACGAGCTTCGCCAGGTGGTCCGCCTCGATGTTCACGAGGTCGCCCACGGCCAGGTCCCGCAGCGTGGTGCGCGC
>JBEGNG010000027.1:0-10789 GCA_041182645.1 Planctomycetota bacterium | reverse complement strand
TGTTCGGAGGCGGGTGCCGGCCCCGCCGAGCGACGGACGAGAGCGCGAGCGAAGCCGGGTGGAGCGAGCGCGTCCGCGCAGCCAGGGCCCGAGGGAGCGGGAGGACGAGTGCGGAGCGCACACTCGCGCCCGAGCGTCCCGACTCACCCCTCGGGACGGAGGATCCGAAACGAAGTTTCGGATCCGAGCGTCCCGACTCAACTAGTGGTTGAAGACCGGATTCTCCCCCGTCTCGAGGTACGTGTACCCGGACAGGCCCGCCTCGTACGCGCGGATGTACGCCTGGCTCTCGGCGGCGCTCATGCGCTTGTCGCGCACGGCGATCTCGCACTCGCGGCGGATCGCGGCGCTCAGGTCGTTCACGTCGTACTGCACGTAGCTCAGCACCTCGCGCACGGTGTCGCCGTGGACGACCTCGTCGATCCACCAGTCGCCGTCGTCATCGAGCCGCACGTGGGCGACGTGCGTGTCGCCGAAGAGGTTGTGGAGGTCACCGAGCGTCTCCTGGTAGGCACCGCAGAGGAAGACGCCGATGAAGTAGTCCTGGCCCTCCTGGAAGTCGTGGAGCTCGACCCACTTCTTGACGTCGTGGTCGTCGCAGAAGCGGTCGATCTTGCCGTCGGAGTCGCAGGTGATGTCGGCGAGCGTGGCCTTGCGGGTGGGCTTCTCGTCGAGCCGGTGGATCGGCATGATCGGGAAGAGCTGCTTGATGGCCCAGATGTCCGGCAGGCTCTGGAAGATCGAGAGGTTGCAGAAGTAGATGTCGGACATGTCCCCCTCGATGTCGTCGAGTTCCTCGGGGACGTCGTCGGTGTCCATCTCGCGGACCTTGTCGCGGATCTTCGCGCAGGTCGCCCAGAAGAGGCGATCGAGCATGGCGCGGTGCTCGAGGCTGAGGTGGCCGACGCTGAACAGCCGCACGCCCTCGTCCCGGGCTTCCAGCGCATCGTGGTACTGCTCGACCAGGCGCCGCTCGCTGACGGCCTTGTAGGTCTCCCAGAGCTCGGTGATCGGCCGGGGCAGCTCCTCGCCCGCCGGGGCCGCAGGCAGCGAGGCCGGCGCCGTGACGCGGTCCGGACGGTTGGCGCCCAGCGCGTCGAAGACCAGCACCGACTGCTGCGCCACCATCGCGCGGCCCGACTCGGTGACGATCGTGGGGTGCGGCACGCCCTCCTCGTCGCACACCGACATGATCTTGTAGACGACCGTGCTGGCGTACTCGGGCAGCGTGTAGTTCATCGAGAACTCGAAGCTGGTCTGGCTGCCGTCGTAGTCGATGCCGAGGCCGCCGCCGACGTCGAGGTACTTCATCCCGGCACCCATGCGGACGAGCTGCGAGTAGATGCGGGCGAGTTCATTCACGCCCGAGGTCACCTGGCGGATGTCGTGGATCTGGCTGCCCATGTGGCAGTGCAGCAGCTGCAGGCAATCCTGCATGCCGCGGGCCTTGAGGAACTCGAAGACCTCGAGCACTTCGGTCAGCGACAGGCCGAACTTGGCCTTCGCGCCGCTCGAGTGCCGCCAGCGGCCCGCACCCGGCGTGCTCAGGTTGACGCGCACGCCGATCTGCGGGCGCACGCCCAGGCGCTCGGCGTGCGACACGATCAGGTGCAATTCGGTCAGGTTCTCGATGACCGGGATGATGTTGCGGCCGAGCTTGGCGGCCAGCGTCACGAACTCGATGTAGCGGTCTTCCTTGAAGCCGTTGCAGATGATCAGCCGCTCGGGGCTGTCGGCGGTCATGCCCATGACCGCAAGCAGCTCGGGCTTGCTGCCGACCTCGAGGCCGAAGCCGAGCGGCACGCCGTACTTGCGGACCTCCTCGACGATCCGGCGCTGCTGGTTGACCTTGATCGGGTAGACGCCGCAGTAGTTGCCCTTGAAGCCGTTCTCGGCGATCGCCACGTCGAACGCCTCGCGCAGGTCGCGCAGGCGCCGCTCGAGCAGGTCGCTGAAGTGGATGAGCACCGGGGTCTTCAGGCCGCGCTCGCGCATGCCCTGCACCACGTCGAGCAGGTCGATCTCGGCACCGGGCGTGCGGCTCGGGCGCACCACGACGTTGCCCGCGGGATTGATGTCGAAGAAGCCCTTGCCCCAGAGTCGGATCTGGTAGGCGTCGGCACTGTCGTCGATCGTCCAGCCCGGGGCGAGGCCGGTGCGGACGGGGCGCGAGGCGGGCTGGGTCGACGCGTGGTCGGGCTGGATCTGGGTCATCGAATTGGTGTCGGAGTGCGGACCGCTGCCGGATGGCCGCGGGGAATCGCGAAGTGTATCCCCGATCGCGGATCCTCCAAGTGGTTTGGGCCGGGATTGGCGAGGCCGGCGTGCCATCACTCGGATCCCGTCGGCGCCGGGCTCGACCAGGCGGCGGGCTGGGCAGCGCCGGGCTGCTGCAGCACGAGCGCCATCATGCTCATCGCCGTGCCGAAGTTGGCGCTGCGTGGGAAGACGCGGTCGTTCCAGGTGCCCTCGGCGGAACGCGTGCGGAACAGCAGCTCGTTGAACACCGACCAGTGGCGGGCGCGCCGGTCCTCCGGCAGGAGCGCGATCGCCTGGGCCGCGTAGTAGTGGGCGTAGTAGAAGTAGTACGGGGCCACGCCGTACGGAGCGACATGGGTGCCCGTCTTCGCACGACGGACCTCAAGCGCATCCCAGTGGGCGCAGAAGGCCTCGATCGCCCGCTCGAGCCGCGCGGGCGTGCCCCGTCCGGCCAGCGTCAACGCAACCTCGACCGCGCACATGCGGCCGACCGCGCCGGGAATCTGGTCCGCCTTGTCGCGCACGCCCTTGCCGCCGGAGTAGTCGACGTAGCCGCTGGCCTCGGCGGTGGTGCCGGCAAGCGCCTTGAGCGCCCGGTCGACCATCGCGGCATCGACCGTGTAGCCCTGGGCCCGTGCGGCGAAGAGCGTCTCGAGGCACGGCGCCGTCATGAACGGGCTGGCCGGGCACGGCGTGTCGCGACCGGGCTGGCGCGAGTAGGTCCATCCACCGACCTGCGGGATCTCGAGCTTGGCGAGGGCCGCGAGGTACCACTCGGTGGCGGACTTCACGCGGGCCTTCATGGCCTCCGGCACGGCCTCGGCACGCTGCGCGGCCAGCAGGAAGCGAGCCCCGTAGCACATTCCCCACCCGCGCACGTCGTAGCCGCCGTCGTAGTCATCCGGACTCATCAAGGGTTCCTTGATGCCCTCGCAGACGAACTCGAGCGCCTTGCCCACGGCCGCGATCCGCGCGGGATCCTCCCCGAACCCGGGCGCACGCAGCAACGCCTCGCCGCAGATGCCGGTGCCGCCGATGCGGTAGCCAACCGGGATCTTGCCGCCGACGCGGTAGACGCCTTCGTACGGCCACTGGCCGGGATCCTCCTGCATCGCCACCAGTCGCTGCACGGCGGTCGCGATGACGGGCGCGAGCTCCTTGGGGACGTCGACCGGCGCGCGCGGGGCCGCAGGTTCGGGTGCCGGCGCAGCCTTGCGTGCGCGGCGCGTGGACTCCTTGGCGGGCGCGGGTGATGCCGGATCCGCGGGCCCCTTGGGCGCGGGATCCTGGGGCAACGAGCACGCGATCGAGAGCAGCACCGGAAGCAGACCAAGCGTCATGCCCGGGATGCTATCGACGGGGACGGCTATCCTCGACCCATGCTTCGCATCATCGGTGGTGAATACCGCAGTCGCGTGCTGGCGACCCCGCACGGCAAGGACCAGACGCGACCGATGGGTGCGCGCACCAAGGAGGCGATCTTCAACCTGCTCCGCGGCTGGTTCGAGGACGCCAACGTGCTCGACCTGTTCGCCGGTGTCGGGACCATGGGGCTCGAGGCCGTGAGCCGAGGTGCGGCGCGCGTGGTGATGGTCGAGCGGGACAAGCACGTCTTCCAGTTGCTGCAGGCGAACGTGCGTTCCCTCGGCTGCGGCAGCCGGGCGATTCCCGTGCTGGCCGATGCGCTCGGTCCCGTCGCGATCGCAAGCGCACCCGCACCGGTCGACATCGTCTTCATGGACCCACCCTTCCCGATGATGCGCGAGGAGGTCGGGCTGGCGCGCGTGAAGGCCCAGGTGGCTGCCTGCGTGCCGGTGCTGAAGCCCTCGGCGTTCATCGTCGTCCGATCGCCCGACGAACCGGTGCCCGCCGAGTGGTCGATCCCGGGCCTCGCCGGCCCCGAGGTCCACCACTACGGCAGCGAGCAGTGGGTGATGCTGTTCGCGCCCCGGGCGACCACCTGATGGTCGACCTGCGCGACAGCTTCCCGCACAGCTTGCGCAGGCACGCCCGTTGGATGCGGCTCGCCGGCGCACCCTGCGTGGTCATGCACCCGGACGTCGACGAGGACGGGACCGCAGCGGCCGGGATGCGCCCCTGGGTGCTCTGGTTCCACGGCCGGACCGTCAACAAGGAACTCGACCCCGGCCGCTACCTCCGGTGGCTGCGTGCGGGGATCGCGTGCGTGGCGGTCGACCTGCCGGGCCACGGCGAGCGCGGTGATGCGCCGCTGCAGGCTCCCGCTCGGGTCCTTGACGTCGTGCGCCGCGCCGAGTCCGAGATCGATGCGATCGTCGGCGCGGTGCGTGCGCTCGATGGCTTCGACCCGGACCGCATCGGCATCGGCGGCATGAGTGCGGGCGGCATGGTGTCGATGGTGCGGCTGTGCAGGCCGCATGCCTTCGTGGGTGCGCTGCTGGAAAGCACCACCGGCGACTGGAGCGCGCGCGTCGCCGGCGCGAACTGGCCGATGGACCTCGTACGGGCGCTGAACCCGATCGATCATCTGGCGCAGTGGCGCGAGGTGCCGGTGCTGGCGATCCACTCCGAGCTCGACGAATGGGTGCCGATCGACGGCCAGCGTCGGTTCCTCGACGCGCTGCGCGCGCGCGCCGCGCACCCCGCACGCATCGAACTGCTGGCCTTCCCCCACACCGGGGCGCCCCACGAGCACTCGGGCTTCGGCCGCATGGGAGCCGTCGCCAAGGACGCCGGGACGGCGTTCTGGCAACGCACCTTCGGGCTCACGGCTTCGGCGTAGGCGCAGCGCCGGCGGCGGCCTTGCGCGCAGCGAACTCGATCGGATTCTCGCCGAGCCAGATCGCGTCGCCGGCACCGCTGGCGACGACCTGCTTGACGAAGGCCTGGTACTGGCGATCGAGCTCGCGCTCGTCGACCTTCAGGTACTGGTTGATCACGAGGCGACCGGGCACCATGCGCGAACGGCGGACGAGGCCCATGCGCTCGGCCATCCGGCCGTTGGCCGCGTCGTCGATGATCTGGCGGAACGCAGCCCGGTATCGGCCGCCCTCGCCGTCGTTGAGGAAATGCATCAGCGCCCACACCTGCGCGTAGTAGCTCAGCAGCGAATCGCGCCCGTCACCGAGGAACGACTGCGGGGTGCCGCTGACGAGCTGACCGAGCGAGACCATCCGGCCCTCCCGGACGACGCTGCGCAGTTCGCTGAAGCGCTCGAGGTTGCGCCAAGGCAGGAACTCGATCGTCGTCCGCTCGTTGCGCATGCGGTGGCCTTCCATGAAGGTGGCCAGGCCCTCCTCCATCCACGGCGGCAGCTGCTCGGCGAAGGTCGACTGCGTGTACTGGTGCCAGCCCTCGTGCGCGACGATGAAGAGCGTGTCGACGGGACCGATGTCGTAGAGGACGGCGCGCCCCTCGATGGTGTAGCCGCCGCGCCCCATGCCCAGATAGAGCTCGGCACTGTCGCGCAGGGCCTCGCGCGTGTACTGCTCCCACTGCGTGCGCTTGCCGAAGATGTAGGTCTCGATGGGGCGCTTGGGCTCGGGCAGCACGCCCAGCGCGGTGCGGTAGTGCTGCATCGCCTGCCAGGAGAAGCGCGGCAGCATGTCGGCCAGCCATCGGTCGCGCACGACCAGGTGGATCGTCTGGCCCGGCAGCCTGACGATGCTCCCCTGCGCGCCGCCGAAGGTCCAGGGTTCGATGACCGGGGTCGGCATCGCGGCCAGGGCCAGCGGTTCGGGCCCGACGGCGCCCGGCGTCGCCGACGCAGGCGCGGGATCCACGGGCACCGTCGTGCAGGCGGCGACGAGTGCGATCGCCGCCGCCGATGCGGCGCGCGTGACGATCAAGGCGCTCGTGCGGAGCCGGCCGCTCATCCCGCGCTCCCCAGGGCCGCCAGCGCGCTGCGCGCGGCATCGAGGTCCGACTGGGCCTGCGCGCACTTCGCGCGCGTTTCCTCCACGACCGCCGGCGGTGCCTTGGCGAGGTAACCGGGGTTGCCGAGCTTGGCTTCGAACCCGGCGATCGCACGCTCGCGCTCGGCGATCAGCTTCGACAGGCGCTCGCGTTCCGCGCCGGCGTCGACCGAGTCGACGATGTCCGTGAGCCAGAGTTCCTCGCCCTCATGCGCCAGCGCCAGCGCACCCGCGGGCCTGCTCCCGGCGAGCGGCTCCACCCGGCCAAGGCCCGCGAGCGTCTGCACGATGCCCTCGCCGGCGTCGATCGTCGACATGGCGGCGGGTGCCGCATGCAGCGTGACGCGACGCTTGGGGTCGACCTTGCGCTCGCCGCGCAGGTTGCGGATCGCCATCACGAGAGCCTGCACGCGGGCCATGTCCCGCAGCGCCGCGGCGTCCACGAGCGCCGATTCGGGTCGTGGCCACGCGGCCGTGGTGCAGAGCGCACTCGCAGGCAGCGACAGTCCGTCGACGCCCGCACTCCCTGCCTGCTGCACGGCCGGCCACAGCGTCTCGGTCACGAACGGCATGACCGGATGCATGATGCGCAGCAGACCATCAAGGACCGATCGCAGGCACTGCTGCTGCACCGGGTCCGACTTGACCGTCGGCTTGATCGACTCGAGGTACCAGTCGCAGAAGTCGCGCCAGACGACGTCGTAGAGCGCATCGCCCACCTCGTTGAAGCGGTAGTCGGCGATCGATGCGTCGACCGAGGCCACGGCCTGCGCCAGGCGCGCCAGCATCCACCGATCGGCGAGCGTGCGGGGCGCGGCCCGGGTGAGCGACGGATCGCGGCCCTCGGGCAGGTTCGCGAGCGCGAAGCGCGTGGCGTTCCAGAGCTTGTTCGCGAAGTTGCGGCCGGTGTCGAAGCGCGCACTCGTGTTGCGGGCCAAGGGCTGGTCGTCACCGGGTTCGGCGTTGCCGGTCGCCGCGCCGTAGGCGCTCACCATGCGCTTGCCCGGTGCCTTCGGGCTCTCCTGCACGGGCGCCGCGACGGTGTGGCCACTCTGCGTGACGATCGTGCGCGGCGTGAAGGTCTCGCCCGTGTGCGGGCAGACCATGTCGACCGGGAGCCGCACGTCCTGGGTGGAGGTCGACATCTGCACGAGCGTGAACCGCAGCGCGTCGGCGCCGTGGCTGTGGATCACGTCACGCGGATCGAGGCCGTTGCCGAGGCTCTTGGACATCTTCTGGCCGAAGCCGTCCTGCACGACGCTGTGGATGAAGACGTGGCGGAACGGCACGCGACCGCCGAGGAAGTAGCGGTTGAACATCACCATGCGGCTGACCCACAGGGTGATGATCTCGCGTGCGGTGCTCAGCACGGCGCTCGGGTTGAATTCGTCGAGCAGCCCGGCCATGTCGAAGGCGGCGGGGTCGGGCCAGCCCAGCGTCGACAGCGGCCAGAGCGCGCTCGAGAACCAGGTGTCGAGCACGTCGGGATCGCGCACGAAGCCGTGCGGCTCGAGGGCGCTGCCGTCGGCGTCGGCGAGCGTGCAGACGTGGAGGTCGAACTCGCCGGAGGTGGCCTCATGCGGCTGGACCTGCACGCCGTCGGCCACGCGGACGATGGCGAGCACGGCGCCGGCGGTCGGCGTGCGCAGGTGTGCCGCACCGTGCGCAGCCAGGTCGATGCCGCCGGCAGAGCCCTGCACGCGCTTGGTCCAGACCGGGATGCGGTGCCCCCACCAGAGCTGGCGGCTGATGCACCAATCGCGCAGGTTCTCGTGCCACTGCTGGAAGGTCTTCGCGTAGCGCGGCGGGAAGAACCGGAGCTCGCCGTCGCCGGGTGCGCCGGTCCGAGGCGCGATGCCCTCGGGCCATGCGCCGTCGACCTGGTCCGCCGCCATCGCACGCAGCGCCGCACCCCGCAGCCGATCATCGGTCACCCGCACGTACCACTGGTCGCTCAGGTAGGGCTCGACCGGCACGTGGCTGCGGTACGAGTGACCCACGCTGTGGCGGTACGGTCGCGCTTCCTCGAGCAGGCCGTTGGCCTTGAACCAGGCCACGATCGCCGTGCGCGCGGCTTCGCGGGACATGCCGACGAACGCGCGGGCCGCGTCGGGCACGTCGGACCAGCCGTGCCGGTCGCTGATGGAGCCGTCGGGCGCCATGACGTTGATCGCAGCCAGCCCGTGTCGGCGGCCGATCTCCCAGTCGTTCGCGTCGTGCGCAGGCGTGACCTTCAGGAACCCCGTGGCGAACTGCGCCTTCGGATCCGACGGGTCGCCGCCCATCGATGCGGGCATGACGACGTAGTCGTCCTCGACGATCGGGATCTCGCGCCCGACGATCGGCAGGCGCAGCCGCTTGCCGCGCAGCGCGGCCGCGCGTGGATCGCGTGGATTCACGGCCACCGCGGTGTCGCCGAGCATGGTCTCGGGGCGCGTGGTCGCCACGGTCACGTGGCCCGATCCGTCGGCGAGCGGGTACCGCAGGTACCAGAAGTGGCCGTCCACCTCGTGCATCTCGACCTCGTCGTCGGCCAGCGCGGTCTGCGAAACCGGATCCCAGTTCACGAGGCGCTTGCCGCGGTCGATGAGCCCGTCGGAGAAGAGCCGGAAGAACGCCTCGCGCACGGCGGTGGCGCAGACGGGGTCCATCGTGAACCGCGTGCGTTCGACGTCGCAGCTCGAACCCATCGCCTGGAGCTGCGAGAGGATGACCGCCTCGTACTCGTCCTTCCACTCCTGCACCTTCTGGATGAAGGCCTCGCGGGTGAAGTCGGTGCGGCGCTTGCCCTGCATGAGCAGGCGCTTCTCGACGACCGTCTGGGTGGCGATGCCCGCGTGGTCGGTGCCGGGCATCCAGAGGGTCTCGAAGCCGCGCATCCGGTGCACGCGCGCGAGCACGTCCTGCAGCGTGTTGTTCAGCGCGTGGCCGAGGTGGAGCGCCGCCGTCACGTTGGGCGGCGGGATGAAGATCGAGTACGGCGCGCGGCCGGTGCCCACCGTGGCGTGGAAGCAGTGCGCGGACGCCCACCGCTGCGTGATCGCCGCCTCGTGCTCCCGCGGGGAGTAGGATTTGGGCAAGGCTGCGGACGTCGATGCGGGAGCGGCCTGTGACATGAGCCACGGATCATATCCACGCCCCACCTCGTCCCTGCCTGCGTCGACCCCGCGCGAACGCACGGGCGTGGCCACGGTGCTGCGTGCAGCGGCCGTGTTCGTGGCGTCGGCCGCGGTCACGCTGCCGGCCTGCGATCGCCCCGCTCCGATGGCTGCGCCCCGCGCCGACGTCCCTGCCTCGGCGGCCGCGATCGAGACCTACCTTCGGGAAGGCCTGCCCGAGGAGGCCCTGCGCGTGGCGGATCGGCTGCGCGAACTCGAACCGCAGAGCGCCCTGGCGGCCGAACTCCAGGCCAGGGCCCTGCTGATGGCGGCGACCCATGATGCCGAGCGCGGCATCGACCCGCTGCCGCGGCGACGCGAAGCGCTCGAGCGGTACGCGCAGGCCTGCGGGCTCGCACCCGGGGAACCCGGGCTCTGGCGTTCGCAGGGTGTTGCGGCGGACATGACCGGTGACACCGCGCGTTCGATCGAGTGCTACACGAAGGCCGCGTCGCTGGATCCAACCTCCATGCAGGATCGACTGCTGCTGGGCCTCGCACACCTTCGACGGCGCGAGTTCGAACCGGCCCGGACCGCCCTCGATGACGCAGCGCGTCTCGCGCCGGACTCGCCCTGGCCCGTGTCGGCGCGCGCGAGCCTGGCGGTGGAGCTCGGTGATGCCGCGCAGGCCATCGACCTGGCCAGGCGCGCCGTCGCGATGGCCCCGGGCGAAGCCGGCCTCACGGTGAATCTCGCCAAGGTGCTCAGGCAGGTCGGCTCGCCGGGCATGGCCGTCGACGTGCTGCTCGCGCTCGATGGCGCGCAGCGGCTGCAGCCGGGCGCGACCGAGGAACTGGCCCTCTCCTTCATCGACCTCGGCCGCACGACCGACGCAGCGCGCGCGTGGAACGACCTCGCGCTTGCGGCACCCGGCGACGCACGGGCCGCGATCGAAGCAGGACGGCTGTGGCTGCGAGCCGGCGACCTGGCGCGCACCCGGGCGTGCATCGACCTGGCCCGCGTGGCGCAGCCGGCTGCGGCATCGGCCGACGCGCTCCAGCGTGAGCTCGACGCGGCCGTCCGCACGCCCTGACGCGGCCCCCTTGCCGGGGCGGCAGGCGGATCGGCGATGGCGCCGCCGGGATGGACGACGTCACCGCAGGGCGCGACCACCATCGACCCGCACGACGGTGCCGGTGACGTAGCGCGCATCGAGCGCAAGCCAGGTGACGGCGGCCGCAGCGTCGTCGACGGTGCCGGCGCGACCGAGCGGAATCCGCGACTCGTACTGCGCCCGTTCATCGACTGCGGCCTGGTGATCCCACTCGACCACGCCCGGTGCGACGCCGTTGACGCGGACCCTCGGCGCCAGGTCGAGCGCCAACGCATCGACGAGGCCAACGAGGGCGGCCTTGCCGGCGAGGTACGCGGCACGGCCCGTGCGCGGACGGCCCATGGCGTGGATGTCCAGCATCGCGACGATCGCCGCATCGCCACGGCCCTCGTGCGCACGGTGGAGTGCCGGCAGCAGCGCCTGCG
>JBEGNG010000026.1:0-10822 GCA_041182645.1 Planctomycetota bacterium | reverse complement strand
CATGCTCGGTGCCGCGCCGCTGTCGGCCAGGCCCACGCTCTGGCGTGCACCACTGGCAGCGCGTCCCGGGTTGCTGTCGGCCAGCCCCATGGTGGGCGCGGGCGCTGCGCCGCTGTCGGCGAGCCCGAGGCCACCGAGCAGGTCGTCGTCGCCACCGGCCATCGGTGGCGGGGGAGCGCTGCGTCCGGGGTTGCTGTCGGCCAGGCCGAGCGAGGGAGCGCCGGCACCGCTGTCGGCGAGCCCCATGGATGGCGGCGCGCTCATGCCGCTGTCGGCGAGGCCAAGGCCACCAAGCAGATCGTCGTCGGCCGGAGCCGCAGCACGGGAGGGCGCCGCGGCAGGCGAACCGAGATCGAGGTCAAGATCGAGTCCATCGCCGACGAGGGCTGGGCCACCGGCATCGCTGCCGCTCAGCGGCAGTTCGAAGCCGCCGCTGCTGCCGCCACCGAGGTCGCCAAGTTCGAGGTCAAGGCCGTCATCGTCGCCCTGTGCGAGCTGGTCGATGTCGGCAGCCTTGAACTTGATCTGGTCCTTGTCGCGGAACTCCTGGAGCTGGCCGGTCTGGGCCATCTGCAGGACCTCCTGCGGGGACTTCTTGAGCTTCGCGGCGGCCTCTTCGAGCGAGTAGAACAGGCGTGACATGGACCTTCCTTCAGTCAGCGGGCGGGGCTCGACGCGGCGCAGCGGCGCCGGTCGTGGCCACGCCGGGCGTGGGAAGCCCAAAGGTAGCGCAAAGGCCCCGTCAGCGCGAGGTTCACCCTCGGCAAAGTGGCTGTCGGCCGCGGTCGAGCGGTGGTTCGGCGAGCACGCGCGCGACCTGCCCTGGCGACGGCGGCGGAGCGGTTATCACGCACTCGTCAGTGAGTGCATGCTGCAACAAACGCAGGTCGCCCGGGTGGTCGAACGCTTCACGGCGTTCGTCGCTCGCTGGCCAACGGTCGAGCGGCTCGCGGCCGCGCCCGTCGACGAGGTCCTCGCCGAGTGGCAGGGGCTCGGCTACTACCGCCGTGCCCGTCGGTTGCATGATGCTGCCCGCGCCTGCGTCGAACGCTTCGCCGGCCGAGTGCCCCAGCGGCCGGACGACCTTGCGACGCTCCCCGGCGTCGGCCGGTACACGGCCGGCGCGATCGCGAGCATCGTGCACGGCGAGCGGGCTCCCATCGTCGACGGCAACGTCGCGCGCGTGCTGCTGCGCGTGCATGGCCGCGAACTCGTCGCGGCCGATCGGGCGACGCTCGACTGGGCCTGGTCGACCGCGCGATCGATGGTGGAGGCTGCCGGTTCACCCGCGGCCCTGAACGAGGGATTGATGGAGCTCGGCGCGCTCGTCTGCACGCCGCGCGCACCGCGCTGCGAGGCATGCCCCTGGCGCGAGCGCTGCGTGGCCCGTCGTGAGGGCTCGGTCGGACGGATTCCCGTGGCGCCGGCGAAGGCTGCGAGGCCGACGGTCCGTTGGGACACGATCGTGATGCAGGATGCCCGCGGCTTGGTGCTCGAGCGGCGTGGGGAGTCGGGGCTCTGGGCCGGGCTGTGGCAGACGCCCACGATCGAGCACGCAGCGGGTGACGATGCCGACGGATTCGATGCGGTGCGCGCCTGGCGCGGGATCACGGGCATCACGCCGGCGGGCTCGTTCAAGGTCGTGACGAGTCCACGCACGGTGCGGTTCCGCGTCTGGGTCGCACCGGCGCCGGCCAGGTTGCGCAAGGGTTGGCGGCGCATCGCGCCGGGTGACCTGGCCCGTCACGCCATGTCCAACGCGATGCGGCGCGTGCTCGAGACCGCCTCGGTCGTCACGCCGACAGCAGGCGCTCGAGCAGCTCGCTCGCGCGCAGCAGGCGGCCCTCGGCGAACGCCGGCGCCTGCAGCTGCAGGCCGACCGGCAGCGCGTGGCCGCTCGAGCGGTCGAACCCGCCGGGAAGGCTGAGCCCGGCGATGCCCGCGATGTTCGTGTTCACCGTGTAGACGTCGTTCATGTACATCTGCAACGGGTCGGTGACGCCGCCGATGGTGAACGCCGCGGTGGGCGCCGTGGGCCCGAGGATCACGTCACAGCGCGCGAACGCCGTGTCGAACTCCTGCTTGATGAGCCGCCGGATCCGGAGTGCGCGGTCGTAGTACGCGTCGTAGTAGCCGCTCGACAGCACGTAGGTGCCGAGCATGATGCGCCGCTGCACCTCGGCGCCGAAGCCCTCGCTGCGGCTGCGCGCGTAGAGCTCGTCGAGCCCTTCGCCGGCGCGTTGCGCGGCGCGGTGCCCGTAGCGGATGCCGTCGAAGCGCGCGAGGTTGCTGCTCGCCTCGGCCGGCGCGATGACGTAGTAGGTGCTGATGCCGTGGTCGGTCATCGGCAGGTCGACGTCGACGATCGTGGCTCCCGCGGTGCGGAGCAACCCGAGCGCGCGATCGAGTGCCTCGGTGACGGCCGGATCGTTGTTGCGCAGGTACTGCGAGGGCACACCCACGCGAAGCGTGCGCGGGTCGGCGGGCGGGGTCGCCTGCCAGTCGTCCACCGCGACGGCTGCGCTCGTCGAGTCATGTGCGTCGACGCCGGCCATCACCTGGTACGCGAGCGCCGCGTCACGGACCGTCGCCGCGAACGGCCCGATCTGGTCGAGGCTGCTGCCGAAGGCCACCAGGCCCCAGCGGCTGATGCGGCCGTAGGTCGGCTTCAGGCCGACGATGCCGCAGAAGGCCGCCGGCTGGCGGATGCTGCCGCCCGTGTCGGAGCCGAGCGAGAGGTCGCAGAGTCCGGCGGCCATCGCCGCAGCCGAACCGCCGCTCGAGCCGCCGGGCGTGCGCGTCGGGTCATGCGGGTTGCGCACGACGCCCCAGGCGCAGGTCTCGCTGCTCGAACCCATGGCGAACTCATCCATGTTCGTCTTGCCGACGATCACGGCGCCCGCGGCGAGCAGTCGCGTGACGACCGTCGCGTCGAACGGTGAGCGGTAGCCGCCGAGCATGCGGCTCGAGCAGGTCGTTCGGCCGATCGTGGTCGCGATGTTGTCCTTCACCGCCACGCACACGCCCGCGAGCGGTCCAGGATCGCGCCCCGCGGCGACCTGGGCATCGACCATCGCCGCACGCCCGAGCGCCGCGTCGTGGAAGACCTCGTGGTAGGCGTTGAGGCCTGGATTCGCTGCGTCGATCGCATCGAGCGTCGCGCGCGCGTGGTCGACCGCGCGCAGGGCACCGGAGCGGATCGCGGCGGCGATCGCCGTGGCATCGGGGCGGTTCATGCGCTGTCCCCGCCGAGCACCTTGGGCACCGCGATGAAGTCGCCCTCGCGTGCGGGAGCGTTCATCAGGACCTGGTCGACCGTGAGCGTGGGGCCGGGCTCGTCGTCGTCGAGGCGGTTGACGGCGTCGAGCGGGTGCGCCATCGGTTCGACGGACGACGTGTCGACCTGGCCGAGCCGCGCGATGTGCGAGAGCACCGAGGCGAGCTGCGTCCGATACGACTCGATGGTGGCGTCGTCGAGGTGCAGCCGCGCGAGGCGGGCCACGTGCGCGACGTCCTTCGAGCTCAGGCTGGTCGATGGTTCGGCCATGGGACTCGGAGTCTAGTGGCGCGATGCAACCGACCGGTCGCGGCGCGCGAAGCGGCATGGACTAGGATCCGACCCTTCGCCATGGACACCCCCGATCCCGATGCCCCGACCGGACCGCGCTCGTCGCGGCTTGACCTGCTGCGCCGGGCGTCGATGAGCATCGGCATCGTCCTGGGTGCGATCGTCCTGGTCGTCTGGATGGTGCGCACGCGCCCGATGGCCGCCAGCAAGGCTCCCGACGAGCGTCCCGTGCCGGTCGCGGTGCTCGAGGTCACGCCGATGCCCGCCATCCGCGGGATCCGCGGCTACGGCACCGTCCGCGCGCTCGAGTCGGCCGACGTCGCCGCGCGCGTCGAGGGCGTGGTGGTCGCGCTGGGCCCCGGCGTGCGCGAGGGCATGCGCGTCGAGAAGGGTGCGGTGCTCGTCGAGCTCGACGGGGACGACGCCCGCCGCCAGCTGCAGGCTGCACTCCAATCGCTCGCGGCGCTGCGCGCACAGCGCCAGGGCCTCGACATCGAGGAGCGCGCCCTCGCGGACTCGCTGCGGCTGGCCGAGCAGGAACTCCAGCTGGCGCGCGAGGAGACCACGCGCGTCGAGGCCGCGTTCGCCGACGGCGTCGCCCTGCAGCGCGAGCTCGACCGGGCCCGCAGCGCGGCCCTCGCGGCGGACCGCGGCGTGTCGATGGCGCGCGAGGCCCTCGAGATGATCGGCCCGCGGCGCGAGACGCTGGCCGCCCAGGGCGAGGCGCAGGCCGAGGCTGCCGAGCGTGCGCGGCTCTCGGTCGAGCGGTCCACGATCTCGGCGCCCATCGCCGGCATCCTGCAGTCGCTGCCGGTCGAGCCCGGCGAGACGGTCGCACCCGGCCGCGTGGTCGCGCGCATCGTCGAGCCTTCGCGGCTGGAGGTGCCGGTCGCGCTTCCTGCATCGAGCCGGGCCTCGCTGGCCCCCGGCCAGCGCGTGCAGGTCACCGAGGCATCCGGCGCCACCATCGAGGGTTCGCTGACGCGCCTCTCGCCCGAGGATGATCCGGTCGCACGCACGATGGTCGCCTGGGCGGAACTGCCCGGCGGCTCGGGGCTCGTTCCCGGTTCGTTCGTCGAGGCGACCGTGCTCGCACCCGACGCGACGCCGCGCACCATCGTGCCGCGCCGCAGCGTGCGCAACGACCGCCTGCTGCTCGTCGAGGACGGCCGCGTGCGGTGGCAGCCCGTGCGGACGGCCTACGCCATCCGCCGCGCGCAGCCCGCATCGGGGCTCGATGACCTGGAATGGCTGGCCCTCGAGGAGCCGCTGCCGCAGGGTGCGCTGGTCGTGCTCGATGCCGCGCGCCGCATCGACGTGGGTGCACGCGTCGAGCCGCTTCGGCCGGGCGAGGTGGCGGCCAGCGTCGGCGCGCCGGTGCCCGGGACCGAGCCGTGATCGAGGGGCTGATCCGCTTCGGCGTCCGCAACCGCGTGCCGGTCACGCTGGTGATGTGGGCGCTCGTGCTCGGCGGCGTGTGGAGCGCGCTGACCATGCGGCGGGAGTTCTTCCCCGAGGTCGATCCCGACGCTGCGCAGGTCGTGCTGAGCTACGCCGGTGCGAGCCCGGCCGAGATCGAGGAGAGCCTCGCCCGCAAGGTCGAGGACGCGGTGCGCGAGGAGGACGACGTCGAGAAGGTCACGACGAGCATCGTCGAGGGCGGCGGCGCGGTCGTCATCAAGTTCGGCGACGGCATCGACATCGACGAGAAGCTCGAGGACCTGCGCACGCGCATCGATGCGCTGCAGGACCTGCCGCCCGAGGCCGACCGGCTGAAGGTGATCGACTGGAAGCCGATCCTGCCCGTGGTGCAGGTGGCGGTCTACGGCAACGTCGATCCGCGTTCGATCAAGACCGCGCTGCGGCAGGTCGAGGATGACCTGCGGGCCTGGCGCGGCATGGGCCGGATCCTCGTGGCCGGGCTGCGCGACGACGAGCTTCGCGTCGAGGTCCGCGACGACGAGCTCGTGCGCCACGGCATCCCGATCACGCGCGTGGCCGATGCGGTCGGCGCCTGGATGCGCGAGGTTCCCGGCGGTGCGGTGCGATCCTCCGACGGCGAGGCGGCCGTGCGGACGCGCGGCGTCGACGAGCGCGCGCAGGCGATGGCCGGCATCGTGCTGAAGGCGCTGCCCGACGGCACCTCGGTGACGCTCGGCGACGTCGGCACGGTCGTCGAGGGCTTCACGGACGACATCACGGGCTGGCGCTTCCAGGGCGAGCCAGGCGCGAACCTGACGATCCTGCGCGCCGTGGGGCAGGATGCGGTGCGCATGGCGGAGTTCACCCGCGGCTACGTGGCGGCACGCTCGGGACAGGCCATGGAGGCGAGCCCCCTCGAGCGGCTGCTCGACAGTCCGCGCCTGCAGGGCTGGGAGGCCGGCCTCGCGCGCGGACCGATGCCCGACGGCGTGCGCATCGCCAAGCACAACGACCTGGCTCGGCTGATCGAGGGCCGCATCGACCTCGTCACCGAGAACGCCTGGCAGGGCGCGGTGCTGGTCTTCCTCACGCTCCTGCTGGGCGTGTCGGTGCGCGGCGCGTTCTGGGTGATGAACGGCATGGTCGTCGCCATCTTCGGCACGATCCTGCTCATGAACCTGGCCGGCGTCACCATCAACATGCTGACGATGTTCGGCCTGCTCATCGCGCTGGGCATGCTCGAGGACGACGCGGTCGTCTTCACCGAGTCGATCGACGACATGGCCCGCCGCGGCGCCGAGCCCGAGCGGGCCGCGATCGAGGGCACCACCCGCATCTTCTGGCCGGTCTTCGCGAGCATCCTCATCAGCATCGTGGCCTTCGTGCCGCTGGCGCTCGTGAAGGGCACGATCGGCGACCTGCTGAGCGACCTGCCGATCGTGGTGGCGCTGGCGCTCGCGGTCAGCCTGCTCGAGACGAGCTGGATGCTGCCGAGCCACATGGCGCACTCGATCGCGCTCTTCCGGCAGGGCCGGCGGGTCTGGCTGGACGCGGTCACCGCGCCCTTCGACCGCTGGCGCGACGGCCGGCTCTGGCCGTTCCTCGAGCGCCGCTACCGCCGCCTGGCGACCTGGGCCGTCGACCACCGGTGGATGACCATCAGCGTCGCCATCGCGGGCTTCATCGTGAGCGTGGGCGCCGTGCTCGGCGGCAGGGTGCCGTTCGAGTTCCTGCCGAGCGACGACACCGAGAGCTTCTTCGTCGACTTCCGCCTGCCGCTGGGCTCGAGCATCGAGCGCACGCGCACGATCGCCACGCGGATCGAATCCGCCGTGCAGCGGCAGCCCGAGGTGCGTGCCGCGGTGACGCTCACGGGGTTCACGATCAACTACGAGACCGGCAGCGCGAACTCGATCAACGGCAACGTGGGCCAGGTCTTCGTGCAGCTCGCGCCGGTGGAGGAGCGCGAGCGCCGCAGCGGCGAGGTCGCCGACTCGATCATCGCCGCCGTGGGGTCGATCCCCGAGATCGAGGACCTGCGCATCACGCAGGTCACCGGCGGGCCCGCGGGCGCGGACATCACCTACGAGTTCTCGAGCGAGGACCCATCCGTGCTCGACGCCGCGGTCGAGCGCATGAAGCTCGCGATGGCCGGCATCGAGGGGATCGTCTCGATCAACGACGACAACCTCTCCGCGGCCCCCGAGATCCAGGTCGAGCTCAAGCCGAGCGCCGCCGCACTCGGGTTCACGCCCATCGACCTGGCGCAGCAGGTGCGCGGCGCCGTCTACGGGCTCGATGCGCACGTCTTCACGGCCGACCGCGAGGACGTGGACGTCCGCGTGCGGCTCGACGAGGCCACGCGCTCGACGCCGACCTTCACCCAGGACCTGTGGGTCGTCTCGCCCGCCGGCATCCCCGTGCCGCTGGCCGAGGTGGCCACCGTGCGCGAGGGCGTCGGCCACGCCGCGATCCGCCGCACGGACCGCATGCGCACGATCACCGTCACCGGTGACGTGCGCGAGGGCGTCATCCCCGAGCAGGTGGTCGAGGCGCTCGCGCCCTCGCTCGCCGCGATCGTCCGGGAGACCCCGGGGCTGCTCGTGCGCGAGGGCGGCCGGCAGAAGGACCTGACCGACGCGTTCAGCACGCTGCCGCGCGCGGCGCTCACCGCGTTCCTGCTCATCTACGCGATCCTCTGCTGGCTCTTCGGGTCGTTCGTGCAGCCGCTGGCCGTGATGGCGACGATCCCCTTCGGCGTCATCGGCGCGGTGTGGGGGCACGCGATCATGGGCTACGAGCTCACCTTCCTCAGCCTGATCGGCATCGTCGCGCTCTCCGGGGTCGTCGTGAACAACGCGCTGGTGCTGGTCGAGTTCGTCAACGAGCTCCGCGCCAAGGGCATGGTGCTCCACGATGCGCTGATCGAGGCCGGCACGATGCGCCTGCGCGCGATCCTGCTCACGAGCATCACCACCGTCTTCGGGCTCGCGCCGCTCATGCTCGAGCAGAGCTTCCAGGCACGGTTCCTGATCCCGATGGCGATCAGCCTCTGCTTCGGCCTGCTCAGCGCCACGATGCTGACGCTGCTCCTGCTGCCGGCGCAGCTCCTGGTGGCGGATTCCTTCGGCGGCTGGTGGCGCCGCGTCTCCGGGCGCAGCGGCCTCGCGGGCGAGGGCGCCTCGGTCCCCGGCTGAGCCGCTAGAGTCCCGCGCATGGCGCGCAGGACCACCACCGAACCCACGCTCGTCGCCGGCATCGACCTCGGCGGCACCAACATGAGCATCGGCATCGTCGACCCCAAGGGCCGCATCGTCGGTGCGTGCAAGCGCAAGACGAAGGCGCACGAGGGCAGGGACGTCGTGCTCGACCGCATCGTCGAGGGCGTCGCGCGGGCCTGCGCCGAGGCGGCGATCGAGCCGTCGGACCTCGCCTCGGTCGGCATCGGCGCGCCGAGCGCGATCGACTTCGACCACGGCACGGTGATCAACGCGGGCAACCTCGGCTGGAAGAACGTCCCGCTGCGCGACCTCCTGCAGCAGCGGATGCGCGTGCCCGTCGTCGTCGACAACGACGTCAACGTCGCGGCCTGGGGCGAGGCGACGCTGGGCGCCGGCGTGGGCAAGGGCGACCTGCTGGCGGTGTGGGTCGGCACCGGCGTCGGCGGCGGGCTCGTCCTCAACGGCGGACTCTGGCGCGGGCCGCTGTTCACCGCAGGCGAGATCGGGCAGGTGGTGCTGCAGCCCGGCGGCGCGCCGGGGCACCGAACCGTCGAGGAGTTCTGCAGCCGCACGGCGATCGTGCGCAGCATGGAGACGATCGCGGGCTTCTATCCGTCGAGCCGCTTCCACAAGGTGCGTGCGGAGAAGGAGGACGGACCGCTCGGCTCCGGCGCCCTGCGCGACCTCTATGCCGAGGGCGACGAACTCACCCAGCGCGTCATCGACGCCAGTGCCGACCTGCTCGGGCTGGCGATCGCGAACCAGCTCACCGTGCTCAGCCTGAAGACCGTGGTCCTGGGCGGCGGGGTGGTCGAGGCGCTCGGCAAGCCCTACGCCGCCAAGGTGCGCGAGAGCATCGTGGCGCACGTCTTCCCGTCGACGCTGCGCAAGGTCGAGGTGCTCGTGACGCAGCTCGAGGACAAGGCCGGCGTGCTCGGCGCGGCCATGCTCGCGCGGACGGGTCGCTGATCGATGGCCGGCCGCGTGCGCGGCGGGAGTGCGGCGCGCCGCCGGATCAGAGCGGGCAGGCAGCGCCCCAGCGCGTGAGCAACGCGCCCAGGTCCGCACCGTCGACCTTGCCGTCGTTGTTCATGTCGCTCGGTTCGCCCGCGGTCGCAGTGCCCCAGTTGGTGAGCATCGCGCCGAGGTCGGCACCGTCGATCGCGCGGTCGTCGTTGATGTCGCCCGCGCACGGCGGCAGCACGCGCATGAGCGCGGTCGTGTGGTTGCCGCCCGCGGCCAGGCCGTCGACCGGGTCCAGGTCGGTCGGCAGCGTGCACTGGCCGTAGGTGTTGCGTCCCCAGCACTTCACGCCGTAGGTGCTCGTGAGCACGAGCGTGTGGTACCCGTCGGAGGCGATCTGGATGATCGGCCCGAGGTTCGCCGGCACGTTGAGCTGGCCGTAGCCGTTGTCGCCCCAGCAGCGCACGGCGCCGTTCGACTGCACGGCGGCGGTGTGGTAGTAGCCAGCCGCGATGCCGACGCACGGGCCGAGGTTGCTCGGCACGGCCGTCTGGCCCGCGTCGTTGAGGCCCCAGCAGCGCACGGTGCCGACGGTGTTGAGCGAGACCGAGTGGTAGCCGCCCGCGGCGATGCGGGTGACCGTGCCCAGGTTCGTGGGCACGTTGCACTGGCCGTCGAGGTTCGCGCCCCAGGCCCGCACCACGCCGCTGGTGTTCAGCGAGAGCGTGTGGTCGAGCGACGACGAGATCCACGCCACGACGCCGAGCCCCGACGGCACGGCGCACTGGCCGAAGTCATTGAGGCCCCAGCAGCGCACGGTGCCGTTGCTGATGAGCGCCACGGAGTGCCCGAAGCCGGCGGTCACGTCGATGACGACGCCGAGGTTGGTCGGCACGTTCGATTGCCCGTAGGTGTTCTGCCCCCACGCCCGGACGACGCCGTTGTTCTGCAGCGCGATCGTGTGGTTCGAACCGCCGTCGATCCAGGCCATGAGCGGCAGCCCCGAAGGCACGTTGCACTGGCCGGTGGCGTTGTAGCCCCAGGCCCGCACACCGCCCTCGACGCCGGCGTGCGCCGCCGCACAGAGGGTCGCGACCGATCCGAGGCTGACGATGATCCGGGAAGGTGCCATGCGTGGACAGGGAAGGTACGCCGTCCCCGGCCCCCGACCAACCCGATCGCGGGCATTCGACGAAGATCACGGGACCAGCATGCGGGCCGGGGGCCGATCTGCCTTCGAGACCGCCACCTTGAGTCCGGGAAGCAGGCGTTGCAGGCGCCGCCCCAGGACGCGGAGGTACGGCCGCTCGGTCTCGGTGTGGCCGCACAGGACCACGCTGGTCCCATGCGCCGCCGCATCGAGCCGGTCGTGGTGCTTGAGTTCGCCGGTGATGAAGAGCGTGGCGCCGTGCGTGCGCGCGCCCGCGATCAGTTCGCCGCCGCTGCCGGCGCAGAGCCCGATCACGGCATGGCGTTGCGATGGATCGCCCACGAGTTCGACCTGGCGCACCCGCAAACCGGAGGCCAGCGCGCGCGCGATGGAACGGGCCGTCATCGGGGTGCGCAGCCGCATGAGACGGCCCTGGCCCGCGCGCGGCATCGGCACGGGAGCGAGCGCCTCGATCGTGAACGCGGGTTCCTCGTACGG
>JBEGNG010000025.1:0-29198 GCA_041182645.1 Planctomycetota bacterium | reverse complement strand
GAGACCAGCCAGCGGCCGTCCTGCCCACCGGCGAACGCCCGGTCGTGCTTGCGGTCGAGCACGTCGTTCATGGCCACCCCGAAGACGAAGAGCCCGATGGACACGACCGACATCGCCGCGAGCGACGGGATGAGGCCGCCTTCGAGGGTCCCTGCACGATCCGCGACGGCGACGGCGAACCAGCCTTCGGCCATGGCTCCGTAGGCGAGTCCGGCCCGCGCAGCCTGGACCCCTGCGGCAAGCCGGCGAAGCGCTGCGTGCATGGCATCGAGGCTACCATCTTCGCCCCATGCAAGCCGCCGTTCCCTCGCCCGCCGTCAGCGCCCGATCGCTCCGCATCGTGGTCGTCACGAGCACCTACCACGCGGAGATCACCGATGCGCTCGAGCGCGGCGCGATCAAGGCGTTCGAGGAGGCCGGCGGGGATCGGTCGCGCCTGCGCCTGGTCAAGGCGCCGGGCGCGTTCGAGCTCGTCGCCATCAGCCGCGCGGCCGCCGTGCGCGGGGACGTCGACGCCGTCGTCGCGATCGGCTGCGTCCTGACCGGCGAGACCAGCCATGACCGCCACATCTGCGATGCCGTGGCCAACGGCCTCGCGCGCATCTCGGTCGAGTTCGGAAAGCCGGCGGCGTTCGGCGTGCTGACCTGCCAGACGCTCGGCCAGGCGCAGGCCCGCGCAGGCGGGGCCAAGGGCAACAAGGGCGAGGAAGCGATGCGTGCGGCGATCGGTGCGGCGAACGCGGTCAAGGAGCTGCAGTGAGCGCGCCCGCCGACCTCGTCGTGCGCCGGTGTGCGCTGCAGGCGATGTACCAGTTCGACGCCGTTCCCGGCGTGGCTCCGGAGATCGTGCGACGCTCCCTCGACGAGAGCGACGGCACCGGGGAGCACCACGATGCGGGCTTCGCCCTGGCGTGCCTCGCCTGGGAACACCGCGCCGAGGCCGATGCCGACATCGTGGCGCTTGCGCCCGACTGGCCCTCGCACCGCCAACCGATGATCGACCGGAACCTGCTCCGGCTGGGCTGGTTCGAACTCGCCGTGGGCAAGGTGCCGCCCGGCCTGGCGATCGGCGATGCCGTCGAATTGGCCAAGGAATTCGGCACCGAGCGCAGCGGCGGCTTCGTGAACGGCGTGCTCGACCAGGTCGCGAAGCGCGTGGCGGGCGGGGGCATCGCGTGATCTTCCGCGCGGCGGTCGAGGCGATCCGGCGCGGGCTCGCCAAGACGGCGGCCACGCTCGGGTCCGGCCTGAAGACGCTGCTGCATGGGCGCTCGCTGAGCGAGGAGGTCCTCGCCGAACTCGAATCGAGGCTGATCGCCGCGGACGTCGGCGTGCGCGCCGCGCGCGAGATCGTCGAGGCGCTGCGGGTCGAGTACCGCGCAGGCCGCGTCGAGCGCGGCGAGGATGCGCTCGAGTTCCTGAAGAAGACGCTCAAACAGCGGTGGAAGGAGGCTCCGGTCGGCCTCCGCTACGCGGCGTCGAAGCCGACGGTCATCCTGGTGGTGGGCGTGAACGGCGCGGGCAAGACGACGAGCGTCGCGAAGATCGCCAAGACGATCCGCGACAGCGGCCGCACGGTGCTGCTCGGCGCGGCCGACACCTTCCGCGCCGGTGCCGTCGAACAACTCAAGACCTGGGCCCAGCGGCTCGGCGTCGAGGTCGTCGCGGGCGGTGCGAACGCCGATCCCGCGGCGGTGGCCTTCGATGCGGCCGACGCGGCGGTGAAGCGCGGCGTCGACGTGCTGCTGATCGACACGGCCGGACGCCTGCACACGCAGGACCACCTCATGCGCCAGCTCACCAAGGTCCGCGACGTGGTGCGCCGCAAGATCCCCGATGCGCCGCACGAGGTCCTCCTGGTGCTCGATGCGACGAGCGGCCAGAACGCGATCCAGCAGGCGCAGGTCTTCAAGCAGGCCGTCGACGTGACCGGCATCTTCCTTGCGAAGCTCGACGGCACCGCCCGCGGCGGCGTCGTGGTGGCGATCCGGGATGCCATCGACGTCCCCGTCAAGCTCATCGGCACCGGCGAGACCCCCGACGACGTGCAGCCGTTCGATGCGGACCAGTTCGTCGAGGCGATGTTCTCGGCCTGAACGCCCGGGCTTTCATGGTTTCCCCCGGGGGCCCCGGGCCGCTGCACGGCTACGATCCTCCCGTGCGCAGGGCCTTCACGCTCGTCGAGGTGCTCGTGGTCATCGGGATCATCGTGATCCTGATCGGCCTGCTGTTGCCTGCGCTCGGCTCGATCCGCGCCGAGAGCGAGAGCGCGCAGTGCCGCAGCAACCTGAAGCAGGCGTTCACGGGGCTGCAGTCCGCCATGAACGTGCGCAAGGGCATGCTCCCGATGTGCGAGTTCATCCCCGTGGTGCTGCCCGAGGGACCCGAGGGCGGGCTGCCGAAGGCGCTCAAGGGCTACGTCGAGGTCGACAGCCCGATCTGGATCTGCCCGAGCGACGCCAACGAGGATTCGCTCGCGACCGGCACGAGCTACACCTACGTGCCCGGGCTCATCCGCTACCTGCCGCAGTTCCAGCTCGACGTGTTCCAGGCGCTCGCGGCGCTGCCGCCGGGCACCACGCAGGAGCAGCGCGACCGCACGCGCAACGACCTCGAGGCGCGGCTGGTGACGCGGTTCCTCGAGAAGCCGTTCGTGAACGCCGACGGCGGCGCGGTGAAGATCCCGCTGCTCATCGACAGCGAGGACCGGCACCTGAAGGGTGCGCGGAGCCCGCGCAACGGCGTCTTCCTGGACGGGAGCGTCGACGAGGCCACGATGGACGAAGGCATTCCCGAGGACGATGGAGGCTGATGCATGATCGCTCTTCCCGCCGGCTTCGATGACCGTCGCGCCTGGCGCTCGCTGGCCATCGCCGCGCTCGCGGCGCTGCTGCTCGCGATGCCGCTGTACTGGTGGTTCGCGGTGCGGTGGAAGCCGCCGCCGAGCATCTTCGATGCGCCGGTCGACGACGTGCTGGGCTACCTGGCGCTGGACGACTTCAACAAGCTGCCGCTCGACGAGCGCCTGCGCTTCATGATGGACTTCGCGGGGCGATTCCGCAGCATGCAGGCCGGCGACAGCGCCGCGATGGCCGGGTTCATGGCCGGCGTCACCGGACCCGCGCGCGAGCAGATGACGAAGAACGCGCGCACGCTCGCGAAGGACGTGCTGGCCGACGGCAGCAAGCGCTACCTCGCGCTGCCGGCCGCCGAACGCGCGAAGTTCCTCGACCAGTGGCTCGTCGAGTGGGAGCGCCGCATGCGCCTGGTGACGCGCGGCGACGAAGGCAAGGAGAGCGACGCCGACCGGCTGAAGAAGATCAAGGACGACGTCAAGCGCAGCGAGGAACGGCGGACCAAGCGCATGGCCGATGGCCGCGACGGGATGCCCGACCTCGAGGGCGAGGGCGCCGTTGCCTTCATGGACTTCTGGCAGCAGGAAGTCGAGTCGACGGCGAGCCCCTCCGAACAGGGCCAGATCGGCCGCTTCCTCGAGGACATGCGCAAGCACCTCTCCGGGGTCTTCTGAGGCATCCGATGGCCCACCCGGGCGAGAGCCTGCCCGTCCGTCGGCTTGCGGAGGAACTTGCGGCGCGCCTGCGTGCTCAGCCGACGCTCGTGCTGAGCGCCGAGACCGGCAGCGGCAAGACCACGCAGGTCCCGCAGATCCTGCTGGAACGCGGTCTCGTCGACGGCGGCATCGTCGTGCTGCAGCCGCGGCGGCTCGCCGCGCGCAGCGTGGCACGACGCGTGGCGCAGGAGATGGGCGTCGAACTCGGTGGGCTCGTCGGCTTCCAGACGCGCTTCGAGCGTGCGGTCGGCCCATCCACGCGGATCCGCTTCGTGACCGACGGCCTCTTCGTGCGCCAGCTCCAAGCCGATCCCACGCTCCGGGGCGTCGGATGCGTGGTGCTCGATGAGTTCCACGAGCGCGGCCTGCACACCGACATGGCCGCCGGGTTCGTCCGCAGGCTGCAGCGCATGCAGCGGCCGGATCTGCGGCTGGTCGTGATGAGCGCCACGCTCGAGCATGCCCGGCTCGGCGAGGCGTTCGGGGTGGAGCCGCTCACGAGCGAGGGCCGCGTCTTCCCGGTGGAGAAGCGCCTGCTCGGGGACGGTCGGCAGGGCGAGTCGATCGAGGACCGCGCCGCCGCCGCCCTGGCCCTTGCCCTGGACGAGGGCCTCGACGGCGACGTGCTGGTCTTCATGCCGGGGAAGGCCGAGATCGACCGCACGATGGAAGCCATGTCGGCGCTCGCACGCCGCCGCGGCGAGCCGATGCTCGTGCTGCCCCTGCACGGCCAGCTCACGCCCGAGGAACAGGATCGCGCGCTGGTGCCGGCGCCGCGGGGCCAGCGCAAGGTCGTGGTGGCGACCAACGTCGCCGAGACCAGCCTCACGATCGACGGCATCGGCATCGTGATCGACGGCGGCCTGGTCCGCATGCACCGGTTCGACCCGCGACGGAACTTCAACGCGCTTCGTCTCGAGGAGACCAGCCGTGCCAGCGCCGAGCAGCGCGCCGGTCGCGCGGGGCGCACGCGCGCGGGGACCTGCCTGCGGCTCTGGGGCGAGCGTTCCCATGCACGCCGCCCGGCCTTCGACGTACCCGAGGTGCGCCGGGTGGAACTTGCAGGCCCGCTGCTGCACCTGGCATCGATGGGCGAGGCCGACCCTGCATCCTTCCCATGGCTCGATCCGCCGGATCCGGCGATGGTCGCGCGGTCGATGGAGGTGCTGCGCACCATCGGCGCGGTCGACGGCGCCGGCGCGATCACCCCGCTCGGGCGCGAGGTGCTGCGCGTGCCTGCCCACCCGCGCATCGGTCGCGCCATGGTCGAGGCCGCCCGCCGCGGCTGCGCGCGCCGCGTCGCGACCTGGTGCTCGATGGCCGAGGGGCGCGACGTGCTGGCCCGCGACGGCGTGGACCCGGTGCAGGTGCTGCACGCCGGCGACCGGCCCGGCGACGTCGTGCTCCGCGAGCGCCTGCTGGGTGATCCGCGGGGCGATGGCCGCGGCCTGCTCGACCCCGATGCCGCGCGCGAGGCGCGCCGCGTGGCCTCGCACCTGCTCGAGTCCGTGGGATCGGATGACCAGTCCGGCGTCGACGACGCCGACTGCGCGCAGTCGATGCTGGCGGGCTTCCCCGACCTGGTGGCATGGCGACCCGATGCGCAGAAGGCCACGGCGCACCTGGCGGGCCGTCGCAAGGTGGCGATCGACCGGCGGAGCGCCTTGCGCGGCGCCGGGCCGTTCCTCGCGCTCGACGTGCGCGAGGGAGGCGGCACCGAGGTGCAGGAGTCGACGCTGTCGATGACGATCGGGCTCGACGAAGCCTGGGTCCGCGAGGCGCTGCCGCAGCGCTTCACGCGCACCGTCGAGGAACGCTGGGAGCCCGGCAGCATGGCGGTGGAGGAGGTCGAGGAGGAGCGGTTCGACGAGGTGGTCCTGGGCCGCACGGTCCGCCCGCCGCGCGACACGGGCCGCGCGAGCGAGGTCATCGCGTCGCTCGTGCTCGCGGGCGAGCTCGTGCCCGAGCGCCTCGATGATGACGCACGGCAGTGGATCGAGCGCGTGCGCTCGGTGCGCGAGTGGTGCCCGGAGCACGAGCTGCCCGCGTACGACGAAGCCGAGCTGCGGCTGGTCTGGTCGGACTGGGCGCACGGGGCCACGCGGTGGAGCCAGCTCCGGGAGCGCCCGGTGCTCGAGCACCTGAAGGACCTGCTGACCCATGAGGACCGCCGCTTCGTCGAGCGCATGGCGCCGACCACCGTGAAGCTCACGCGCGGCTTCGGCATGAAGATCGAGTACGAGGCCGGCAAGCCGCCGCGCGGTCGCGCGAAGATCCAGGACTTCTACGACACCACGGCGCATCCGTCCGTCGCGGGCGGGCGTGTGCCGGTGCTGCTCGAGATCCTCGGCCCGAACTTCAGGCCGCTGCAGGTCACGGCCGACCTGCCGGGCTTCTGGACGAGGCTCTACCCCGAGATCGTTCCCGCGCTCAAGCGGCGCTACCCGCGCCACGAATGGCGCTGAGGCTCACTCGAAGTCGTCGGTGGCACCCATGTACTCGTCGCCCGTGCGCCACGAGCGGCGGCTCGTCGGCCTGCCGCGCGGGGCCTGCGCCGGTCGGGACTCGACGGCCTCGAACCTCGGCAGCTTCGTCGCCCAGGGGCGCGTGCCCAGGTGGACCTGGTGCACGATGTCCACGGCCTCGTGGACGCTGTCGGTCAGGTGGAAGAGCTCGAAGTCGTCGGGGCTGATCGCCTTGTTGCGCTCGAGCATCGTGCCGCGGATCCAGTCGAAGAGCCCGCCCCAGAACGCCTTGTCCACGAACACGACGGGGAACGGCGCGATCTTCATCGTCTGGATGAGCGTGAGGCTCTCGAACGCCTCGTCCATCGTGCCCATGCCGCCCGGGAAGATGATGAACCCGCGCGAGTGCTTGACGAACATCACCTTGCGGATGAAGAAGTAGCGGAAGGAGAGCTCGATCGATTGGTAGGGGTTCGGTTCCTGCTCGCGCGGCAGCGTGATGTTCAGGCCGACACTCACGCCGCCGGCCTCGAGCGCACCCTTGTTGCCTGCTTCCATGATGCCCGGACCGCCACCGGTGATGACGGGGAAGCCGCGGCCGACGAGCAGGCGGCCGCACTCCTCGGCGGCCGCGTACTCGGGGGCTTCCTTCGCCGTGCGCGCGCTGCCGAAGATGCTCACGCCGGGGCCGACGCGCGCCAGGGCATCGGTGGCGTCGACGAACTCGCTCATCATGCGCAGGGCGCGCCAGGATTCGCGGGCGTAGTTCACGTGGTCGTGGGGGTGGGGCGCGTTCATGATGGCCCATGCTATGCATGCACCGTTCTCGGAACGAATGACGCAACTCCATGCACGGCAACGGGTTGCGCCGGGCGTTTTGCGTCGAATGCGGCCGATCGCTAGACTCGCGCGGATGTCGAGGAAGAGCGCCACGTCGAGCAGCGGTTCCCGCACCACGAGCAAGCAGGGCAAGGCCAAGCCGGCACCGAAGGCGGCGTCGAAGTCCGTCGCCGCGGTCGCGAAGCCACCCAAGGCCCCATCGGGCAAGGCTCCCGCCGCGGCACCGAAGTCCACGGCCGCAGTGACGAAGCCGGTCAAGTCAGCGGCCCCGGTCGCGAAGCCCGCGGCACCGAAGAACATCCTCGACGAGGCGCCCGTGACGCACGTTCCGCTCATCGGCGTCCCGGCGATGCGTGGTTCCGCACCGGTGCGCGCCGAGGAGCCGCTCGAGCCCAAGCTGGCCGAGCACCGCACGAGCGAACTCTCCAAGAGCGAACAGACGAAGGCGCGCCGGGGCGACTTCAGCGACTACTCGGTGGCGCTGAAGTGGCTGCATGAGCGCGTGGACCTCGAGCGCCTGCACACCGTCCAGTACAGCGACGAGCCGTTCAAGCTCGACCGCATGCGCAAGCTGCTCGACGTGCTGGGCAACCCGCACGAACAGGTCAAGTGCGTGCACGTCGCGGGCACCAACGGCAAGGGCAGCACGGTCGCCATGGTGAGCGCCATGCTGCAGGCCTGCGGCTACGCGGTGGGCCAGTACGTCAGCCCGCACCTCGTCGACGTGCGCGAGCGCGTGACGATCAACGGCGCCATGCCGAGCGAGGCGGACTTCCTCGACCTGATGCGCCGCGTGGCCAAGGCCGCCGGCAAGCTCCCCTTCGAGCCGACGTTCTTCGAGCTCATGACGGCGCTGTCGTTCGTGCACTTCGCCGAGCAGGCCGTCGACATCGCCGTCGTCGAGGTCGGCCTGGGCGGCCGGCTCGACTGCACCAACGTCATCACGCCGCTGGTGTCCGTGGTCACCTCGATCGACCTCGACCACACCCGCGTCCTCGGCAAGGACCTCAAGTCGATCGCCCGCGAGAAGGCCGGCATCTTCAAGGCGGGCGTCCCCGCGCTCGCCTTCGAGTCCCAGCCCGAGGTCGAGGCCGTCTTCCGCGAGGTCGCCGCCCAGGTCGGCGCGCCGCTGATGATCGTCAACAAGGACATCGAGTTCAGCAGCCGGTTCTGCACGACGCCGGACCTCGGCGCCCACACGCGCGTCTGCTTCTACACGCGCACCACGCGCCTGGAGCACCTGCCGGTGCCGCTGCCGGGCGAGCACCAGGCGGCCAACTGCGGGCTCGCGCTCGCGGCGATCGACGTGCTCAAGTCGGCCGGCTTCGCCTGCCCCGACGACAAGGTCAGCCTGGGCCTGATGGCCACCCGGATCCGCGGCCGCATGGAGCTGATCGCCGAGCGCCCGCGCATCCTCGTCGACGGCGCCCACAACCCGGCCAGCGTCGGCACGCTCATGCGCTGCGTCGGTGCGCACGTGCCGTACGACAGCATGGTCTGCATCTTCGGCTGCTGCCGCGACAAGGACATGGCCGGCCTGCTCGACAAGGTGCACCTGGGTGCCGACAAGGTCATCTTCACGCGGGCCGCCGGCACGCCGCGCGCTGCCGACCCGAACGAGCTCCAGCGCATGTTCGCCGAGCGCAGCGGCAAGATGAGCCAGGTCGCCCGTTCGCTCGGCGAGGCGCTCGAGGTGGCCATGCGTGCGGTCGGCCGCGAGGACCTGATCTGCGTCACGGGCAGCTTCTACCTCGTCGGCGAGGCGATGCGGCTCGTGAACCAGCGGCGCATCGGCTGAGCCCGCGTCGCACTGCGGCGTTCGGGTGCCGTCGCGACCCCACGGGGGCGCACGGGTAGGCTTTCGCTCCCATGGACGAGCCACGCAACGAGACACCCTTCCGCTACGGCGCCGCGATGGCCAACGAGCTCGAGCTGCGCTGGCAGGGGGCGTGGGACGCGGCAGGGGCCTACCGCACGCCGAACCCCGGCGACGCCGGCTTCGATGGCTCGCGGCCGAAGTTCTACTGCCTCGACATGTTCCCGTACCCATCGGGAGCGGGCCTGCACGTGGGCCATCCGCTGGGCTACATCGCCACCGACATCATCTGCCGCGCGCGACGCATGCAGGGCTTCAACGTCCTCCACCCGATGGGCTGGGATGCGTTCGGCCTGCCTGCCGAGCAGTACGCGGTGCAGACCGGCGTGCATCCTGCGGTGACGACGCGCAAGGCGATCGACACCTACCGTCGCCAGCTGCAGCGCTTCGGCTTCTGCTACGACTGGTCGCGCGAGTTCGCGACGATCGACCCCGACTACTACCGGTGGACGCAGTGGATCTGGCTGCAGTGCTACGGGGCCTGGTACGACGCCGAGGCCGGCCGCGCCCGTCCCATCGCGGAGCTCGAGGCCGATCTCGCCGCGGGCCGTCGCACGGTCGACGGCAAGGCCTGGTCCACGCTCGACGATGCCGCGCGGTGCGCGTTCCTCGACCGTCACCGCCTCGCCTACCTCGGCGAGCAGACCGTCAACTGGTGCCCGAAGCTCGGCACCGTGCTCGCCAACGAGGAAGTCATCGACGGCAAGAGCGAGCGCGGCGGCTACCCGGTGCTGCGCATGCCGCTGCGGCAGTGGATGTTCCGCATCACGGCCTACGCCGAGCGCCTGCTGTCCGACCTCGACCTCGTCGACTGGCCCGACAGCACCAGGACGATGCAGGCGGAGTGGATCGGCCGCAGCGAAGGGGCGGAGATCGACTTCGAGGTCGCGGGGTTCGGCGCGCTGCGGGTCTTCACCACGCGCCCGGACACGCTCTTCGGTGCGACCTACATGGTCGTGGCGCCCGAGCACCCGCTGGTCAAGGCCGCGATCGACGCCGGCGGCGCGCGCGCGGAGGCCGTGCGTGCGTACGCGGCGGTCGCCGCGAACCGCAGCGACGTCGACCGCCAGGCGGACACGAAGCAGAAGACCGGCGTCGACACCGGCCTTCGTGCGGTGAATCCGGCGACCGGCGCGTCGATTCCCGTCTGGACGGCCGACTACGTGCTCATGGGGTACGGCACCGGAGCGATCATGGCCGTGCCCGCGCATGATGAGCGCGACTTCGAGTTCGCCGCGGCGTTCGGCCTGCCGGTACGCCAGGTCGTCGAGATCGCGGGGCAGCCCTTCGATGGGTCCGCGGCGACCGCGGGCCACGGCGTCGCGTGCAACAGCAGCGGGCCGTCGCTCACGATCGATGGGCTCGACACCACCCGGGCCAAGGCATCGGTCATCGACTGGCTCGCCAAGGCGGGGCGTGGTGCCCGCCGCGTGAACTACAAGCTGCGCGACTGGCTCTTCAGCCGGCAGCGCTACTGGGGCGAGCCGTTCCCGATCGTCTACGACGAGGCTGGCCGGCACTACCCCGTGTCCGAGCAAGCGCTGCCCGTGGTGCTCCCGGAGCTCGCCGACTACAAGCCGATCGAGAGCGACGTGCCGGTGCCGCCGCTCGGCAAGGCCACGGCATGGGTCGAGACGACCGCCGGCGAGGCAGGGGTGGATCCCGCGCTGCTGCCGCCGGCCACGCGCGTGCGCCGCGAGACGAACACCATGCCCGGCTGGGCAGGTTCGTGCTGGTACTACCTTCGGTACTGCGATCCGGCGAATGGGTCGCGCATGCTGTCGGATGGTGCCGAGCGCTACTGGCTGCAGAGCCAGCGCAGCGACGGCAGCCTGCACGCCGGCGGCGTCGACCTGTACGTGGGCGGTGCCGAGCACGCGGTGCTGCACCTCCTGTACGCGCGCTTCTGGCACAAGGTCCTCTTCGACCTGGGCCATGTGGGCACGCCCGAACCCTTCGGCCGGCTCTTCCACCAGGGCATGCTCACGGCCTGCGGTGGACCAGGTGGAGGAGCGCGACGGCGGCCACCATGAGCGCGGCGGGGGACCGGTCACGCAGGTGATCGCGAAGATGTCGAAGAGCCTTCGCAACGTCATCAATCCCGATGATGTCATCGCCGAATACGGCGCCGACACCTTCCGGCTCTACGAGATGTCGATGGGTCCGCTCGAGGCGAGCAAGCCCTGGAACACGCGCGACATCGCGGGCGTGCACCGGTTCCTGCAGCGGGCCTGGCGCCTGGCGGTCGACGAGCGCACCGGCGGCCTGCTGACGGCGCGACAGCCCGACCCGGCCATCGAGCGCCTGCTGCACCGCACCGTGCACAAGGTGACCGCGGACATCGACAAGCTCGCCTTCAACACCGCGATCGCCTCGATGATCGAATTCGTCAATGCGGCGACGCGCCCGCAGGAGATGAAGGACCCGGCCGACGGCGGCCTGACGCACGCCCAGCTCGAGCGTTTCGTCCGGATCCTGGCGCCGTTCGCGCCGCACGCCGCCGAGGAACTCTGGGCGAAGCTCGGCGGGTCGGGGTTCGTCGTGCACGCACCGTGGCCGCTCGCCGACCCATCGATGCTCGTCGACGACGAGGTCGAGATCGCCGTGCAGGTCATGGGCAAGGTCCGGGCCCGCATCATGGTGCCGACGAAGGCCGATGCCGCACAGGTCGAGGCGATCGCGCTCGGCCACGCCGACGTGCTGCCGCACCTGGCGGGCAAGACCCCGCGCAAGGTGATCGTGGTGCCGGGCCGCATGGTGAACCTGGTGCTCTGATCACGGTCGCCGCCCCGTCCGTTGATGCGCCGTGGATTCGGTGGACCGTGCCCCAACGAGAACCGGGCGACGCCTTGCGGCGCCGCCCGGTGCATGGGTCCGGCATGGATCCGTGAATCGGCCGTTCAGCGGCCTTCGATGCGGTAGAAGCCGCGCGGATTCACCATGAAGTAGTAGTCGTACGGATCGAGCGGGGGCAGGCTCATGTACGGCCGGCCCTGTTCGTCCTGCTTCATGCTGACGCCGAACATGCCCCACATCGGTGCGGCCGGTGCGGTGCTCGGCTTGCGGCGGATGCCTTCCTCGCGGATCTCGTTGACCACGTGGTCGATCCACTTGAGCTTCACCGCGTTGTCGGCGAACTCATCCCAGTCGCCGGTCTTGCGCGCCTTGTACATGCGCTCCTTGAACTCGGCCATCGAGATGCCCATCTTGCGGGCGATCGGCTCGGCGAGGCGGCGTTCCCACTCCTGCGCCGACTTCACTTCCTGCTCGATGTCGGTCATGTTGCCCGAGATGCCGGTGGACATCTGGTGGTGCAGGATGATCGCGTTGGGGTAGGCGTAGCTGTGCGGCGCGAGCGTGGCGATCGTCGCGGCCATGCTGGCGGCGAAGCTCTTCACGATCACGTGCACGGGGGCATCGCTCGTCTCGATCGCCTTCACGATGCGGTAGCCCTGCATGACGCTGCCGCCGGGCGAATTGTCGATCACGATGAAGATCGGCTTGGTGCGGTCCTGGTTGTTGAACCAGTCGAGGCGGTCGCAGACGTAGTCGGCCGTGCCGCTCACGATCGGGCCGTTGAGCGAGATGCGACGGTCGCTGACGGTGATGACGCCGTCCTTGAACGGCTGCTCGGGGTAGGCATCGAGCGCGTCGACGCCTTCGCGGAGCTTCTCCTGCGCATCACGCTGCGCGAGGCGGCCGGCCATGGTGCGCGACTCGATGTCGACGCGCATCTGCTCGTCGGCCAGGCGTGCCTGCTCGGCGCGGCGCTTCTCGGCCGTGAGCGCGTTCTCGGCGGCGAGGGCTTCCTGCTCCCGGCGCATGCTCGCCAGCTTGACGCGGTGCCGCATGTCGAGCAGGTCCTGCTCGGCCTTGAGGCGGACCATCTCGGCGTTCCCCGCGGCGAGCTCGGCATCGAGCGCGGCGGCGCGGAGCTGGGCCTCGCGCTGCAGGCCGGCGAGGCGGGTGGCTTCGGGTTCGTTGGCGGCAGCCTGCTGCGAGGCGTTGAGCGCCATCTTGGCGTCGAGGCGCGCCTTCTCGGCGCGCACGCGGGCGAGTTCCGCCGAGAGCTGCTCCTCGCGCAGCTGGGCCTCGGTGCGGAGCTTCTTGATCTCCGCCTCCGTGCCATCATCCGCCTTGGGGGCGTCGGCCTTCGGTGCCTCGCCGGCCTGCGCGGCTGGCGCATCGGCAGGCTTGGCATCGGCGGGTTGCTGGGGGCCCACGGCGGCACAGGCCACGACGGGCAGGGCAAGGACGGCGGTCATCAGCTGACGCAGTGGATCCACGGTGTTCTCCTGGTGGTGAAGGTGGTCGAGGCGAGCGGAACTGTACGCCCCGGCCGACTCGGACGCGCGCGGGCGCCCGCGGGTTCGCGCAATGGATCCTCTTCAGGGCGCGGGAGCGGGCGCGGCCACCAGCGCGCCGGCGACCTGCACCGAGGCGACCAGCCAGGCCGCCCCGGCGAGCACCTGCACGAGCGTGGGGACGAACACCCCGGCGGTGCCCGCCGCATGCGCTCGCAGGGCAACCTGCAACGGGGTGAATGCCAGTGCCATGATGGCGGCCCAGACGATGCCGATCCTCATCAAGAGGGTCATCGGGGCGACCGCACCAAGCAGGAAGAGGACGACCATCGGGACGATCCAGGACGCCACCAGGCGAGCGGCCGCCGTCGAGGTCGCCGAGGCTGCGGCTCGGGGACCAAGCCCCACCAGGCGCGCCAGCACCAGGCGCATCGAAGCGAGGCTCCCCAGCAGCATGAGTGCGAGCGCGGCCGCCCGCGAGGCCGTCCACGGCGCCACGTCGTACGGACCGATGCAGAGCGTGCGGTCGGCGAGCGCGTGCACCGCATGGGCTGCCTGGGTGCCGTGCGGCTTGAAGCCCGACAGCGTGAGCACGGGCGGACCGTCGAACGGCCCCGACGGGCCCTCGTGCCAGGAGACGAACCCGCCGAACCACGAGAACAGCATGATGACCGTCGCCGCGCCGATCGAGGCAAGCAGCCAGGGCGCGGATCGTGTGCCGTCGGCTGATGGGGTGGTGGTGGTGTCCATGCGTGACCTCGCGCCGATGCGGTGTACCGTAGCACCATGGAACCGCAGCAGCCCGGCGACGACGCCCCGATGCCGACGGGATCGTGGCCCGAACTCGAACCCACGCCGCTGCAGCTCGTCGCCTTCTGGCCGCACGCGGATCCGCCGACGGCGGCCGAGGTCCTCGCGGCGCTCACGGCCTGGATGGAGTCGGCCGAGCCCGTCGGATCCGAGATGGACCTGGACGAAGGCGAGGTCAACTGGGCGCTCGAGTGCACGATCGATGGCGTGGAGAACCCCGTGGCGCTCTGGTGCGAGCGGGCGCTCGAGGTCGACGACGCCTGGCGCGCGATGCTCGGTGATGCCTCGTCGTGCCCCTGGGTGATCCGGCTGCAGGTGCAGCTCGACGGCGACGAGGGACCCAACGAGTACTTCCAGCTGATGAACCTCCTGGCCGGCGCGATCGCCGATGCCGCCGGCGTGCTCGACGTGACGACCGGTCAGTTCGTGCCCCGCGCCGAGCTCGACCGCGAGGTCCTCGCCGCCGATGCCGTGCCGATCGATCGTCTCCTCTGGCGGATCGTGCGGCTGCCGGGCGTGAGCGACCAGCCCGACGTGCCGTCGACCCACGTGTCCATCTGCACGGTCGGACTCGGCCGCATCGGCAGGCCGGAGCTGGAGCTGCTCGAGGTTCCGGTCGACCACGCGCTCGCCGCCGAGATGGTGCTCGACACGCTCGTGCCGCTCCTGCTCGAGGATGACCTGCCCTTGCCGGGGCAGCCGGTCGAGATCGGCGACGGCATGGTCGTCGCGCTCGTGCCGCTGGCCGAGGCCGACCGCTTCGTCGAGGAGACGCACGCCGGCAGCCGCGCCTGGCGCGAGCGCATCGCCGCCATCGGGATCGACCACGTGAAGTCGCCTCGGGTGGCGGTGTGTTCCCCGAATGAGCGGGGGTCGTACCGCAAGGCGTGGACCTGGCCGCAGGAAGCGGCACAGCGCATCGAGGACGGCAACGCCGTGCTCTACCTGGCGCAGCGCGAGGTCGACGCCAACGCGCGGCAGGCGCAGCGCACCTTCCCGCTCTTCGCGACCGCCTTCGCGTCGTTGGCGCGGCCCGACGCGCCGGCATGGCGCGCGCTGGCGCAGGAACACTTCATGGTGCAGGCACCGGTCGGCGGCACGGACGGGGACGACCGCATCGAGCAGGCGTGGTACCGCGTGGACCATCTCGACGGCGACGGTGTGGATGGCCTGCTCGTCGACCGGCCGCGCACGCGCTCCGACCTCGAGCCGGGATCGCACCACCGCATCGACCGAAAGGCCGTCAGCGGTTGGAGCGTCGACCTGCCCGGCGGATCGTTCCGCCCCTCGGACTGCCAGACGCTGCTCGAGGCGATCGACCGCCTGCGCGATGAACTCCCGAAGTCCCTCCCGGAGCAGGCGCCGTGACCGCACGAGCGTCGCCCCCACTGGTGCGCCGGCACCCATGAAGCGGCGCCTGGCCTACCGACCGGCACTCGGGGGGCTCGTCTTCCTCATCGCCGTGCCGGTGCTCCTGCTGGCCGTCGTCTGGCGCCCGTCCAACCTGCTCGTCTGGGCGGTCGGCACCGTCGTGGGCATGATCGTCGTGAGCGGCCTCGCGAGCGGAGCGATGATGATGGCCCTCCGCGTGCGCAGGCTCGTCCCGCGCGATGCACGCGTCGGCCAGCCGCTGGCCTTGCGGTACGAGGTGCACAACGCATCCTGGATCTGGCCGGCCTTCGCCGTGTCGATCCGAGAGTCCGCCCTGGGTCCGGCCGAGGCATGGCTCGTGTCCGCGGCTCCGGGCGAGCGCTGCGTGGCGGAACTCACCTGGTGGCCGACGCGCCGCGGCGAGGTCCGGCTCGGTGGCGTCGTGGCGCAGAGCTCGTTCCCGTTCGGCCTCGTGGGCAAGCGCGTCACCTGGGTGCAGCGCGCCACCGTGACGGTGCTGCCGCGCGTGGTGCGGGTGCCGGCGCCGCGGCTGCGCGCGCTCCTGGACCGCGGGCCGGCCGGCATGCGTGCCGCATCGCGGCCCGGACACGGCGAGGAGTTCTTCGGCGTCCGCGATGCGCCGGAACTCACGAGCCTGCGCGACGTCGCCTGGCGGCGTTCCGCATCGCGCGACCAACTGGCCGTGATCGAGCGGTCGAGCCCGAGCTATCCGCGCCTGCGGCTCGTGCTGAACCTTGCGGAACCCACGGCCAGCCTCGCGGGTCGCCTGCCCGCCGGCGTCGATGCACGCCAGCGCGAGGAAGACGCCATCACCATGGCGGCCAGCCTCGCCTCGAGTGCCATCGCGCTCGGTCACGAGGTCAGCCTTCGCGTGCACGGGCTTCCCTGCGTGCCGATGCCGCCGGCCGGCGGCGTCCGACACCTCGACCGGCTCCTGGTGCAACTCGCGCGACTGGACCTCGATGCCCCGCGCACCTCGTCGCTCCCGTCCGGGCCCGGCGACGAACGGGCCGCGACGGTGGTGATCCATCCCGGGCGCATCGACGCGTCGGTCGGCGGGGCGGGCGCGGTCCACCAGTCCGCAGCGCAGCTCGATGCGCTCTGCGCGCTCGCTGGGGGCGCGTCATGACCATGCCGCGGGCGATGCAGGCCGTCGTGCTGCTGTCGGCGATGCTGTCGCTCTCGGCGTTCTGCCTCGCGGACGATTCCTTCGTCTTCCTCGCCTTCTCGCTCGTCGCCGCGGCATGCAGCGGCGTGCTCGCGCAGGGTGCACGGCCGCGGCGCCTCCCGACGCGCGTGGCCCACTGGCTCATCGCGATCCTCGTGGTGGCGGCAGCGTCCATGGCGCTCGTCGCTGGACGGCCTCCCGATGTGCAGCGGGTGGGTCTGCTGTGCGGCATGGCGCTCGTGATCAAGCTCTTCGCGCGCCACCGGGCGTCCGATGAGCGCCACGTGCTCGCGCTCGGCGGGATCCTGCTGCTCGTGGCGGCGCTCGACAGCACGGACGTGCTGGCCGGGCTGCCCTTGGTGCTCGGTTCGCTGCTGATGCCCGTCTGCGCCGCAGCATCGTGGGTCCAGGCCAGTTCCGAGCGCGCCGCGGCGAGCCATGACGCGCGTCGGCCGTCGGGCGCTGCGCCCGCTCCCTTCGAGCCGTCGGTGGGCAGCACGCCCATGCGGTGCTGGGCGGTGTTCGGCACCGCGTCGTTCCTGATCACGGCGGCGTGCGCGGCGGTCGTCTTCGTCATCTTCCCGCGCCAGGGCTTCGAAGGCGAGTCGTGGACCAGGACGCGCACCGCGGGCTTCTCGCTGCGCGTGAGCCTGGCCTCGGACGAGCGGATCGAGGACTCACGCACCGAGGTGATGACCGTCCGGTGGATCGGCCCCGACGGCGTGGCGGGCGAGCACGTCGAGCCGCTTCGGCTGCGCGGTGCGGTGTTCGATGCGTACGACCCGGTCTCACAGTCCTGGCAGGTGCCGCAACAGCCCAACCGCAGGTACATCGACGGCGACAGCAGGTCTGGCGCCAGGTCGTGCAGATGCGCGGGCTCGCCACGAACCAGGTCTTCAGCGTGCTCGCGCCGATCGCCCTGCAGGCACCCGAGGGCATGACGGTCGCGCTCGACGCATCGACCATGCTGCTGCAGTCGGCCTCGAGCCGCATCGGTGAGTTCGATCGCTACGCGCTGAGCGTCAAGCCGTTTCCCACCGAGGGCGACATGGCCGCGCTCGCAGGCGGCATCGTGGAGCCGGGGCCGCTGCCCTCCTTCCCGGTCGAGGGCGTCGAGCCGTTCGCGCAGGCATTCTGGCAGCGCTTCGGTCCCAGGGGGCGCACGGTGCCCACGCTCGAGCAGGCCCGGTCGTCGCCGGCGGCACGGTGGGACCGCAACCGCGCCGTGGCCACGGCGCTCGAGCAGGCGCTGCTCTCGGGCGACTTCCGGTACACGACCGACCTCGGTTCGATCCGGCGCCGGCGCGGTGAGGATCCGATCGTCAACTTCCTCTCGTCGTCGAAGCTCGGGCACTGCCAGTACTTCGCCAGTGCCCTCTGCGCCATGTGCCAGTCGATGGGGGTCGATGCGCGGGTCGTCGCCGGGTTCATCGCCCTCGAATACGACGATGCCCAGTCGCAGTACATCGTCCGATCGTCCAATGCGCACGCGTGGGTCGAGGTGCGGACCGGGCCGGCACAATGGACGAGCTTCGACGGCACGCCGCCCGCCACGCTCGAGGTGCTGCAGGCGCAGCAGCGCAGCTGGGCCGATGGCCTGCGCTGGATCTGGGACCCACTCAACTTCGCCTGGACGCGGCACGTGGTGAGCTTCGATGAACAGGCCCAATCCGAGTTCGTGGAACGCATGGCCTCCACGCGCGAAGCGCTCTCGCGCCCCGTTCGCGCGGTGCGCGAAGCGACGGAACTGGTCCGGCAGCGGCTCGTCGAGACTTTCTCGGGCCTGGTCGGTGGACTGTGGCTGGGCTCGATCGCGATGGTGCTGCTGGCGTCCGTCGTGGTCATCGTGCTGCTCCAGCTGAGGCGACGCCGTACGAGCCGCCTGCTCGGCCGCTCGGCGGGCCCGCGCGAGCGCGAACTGGCCCGGATCTACCTCGATGCACTGCGGGCGGCCGCGCGCCACGGCGTGCAGCGGGTCGCCGGCATGACGCCGCTCGCCGTCGCGTCGGCACTCGACCGGACCTCCCCGGAGGCAGCCGGCCACCTGCGGAGCGTCATCCGCTCCTTCTACGAGGTCCGGTTCGGGGGCTTCGAGGCCACGGCGCAGCGGTGCGCCGCCGCCGCCGAGTCGCTGGCGAGGCTGCGCCGGATCCGAACTCCCTGATGCCCCGCGCGTAGCATGGGGTCATGCCTGCGCAACGATCACGAACGGCGGAGTGGCGGCGAACCATGGGTCAGGTCTTCGAGCGCGGCGGCGCGATCGAGATCGCCATCGCCCGGCCGGGCATGGGTGCCGAACAGCGCGATGCCAGCGACCTGATCTGGCGCCTGCACGTGCTTGAGTTGCGCGATGATGACGTGCTGGTCGAATCGCCCGCGACCGTCGGCATGCCGATCCAGCTGCGCGACGGCGTTTCCCTGATCGGCGTGATCACGCTGGGCCAGAACCGGTGGACCTTCACCACCCGCAAGCTGGGGGATGTCCCCGGCAGGGAGGGCCGGGTGCTCCGGCTCGAACTGCCCGACACGGTCGAGCGTTGCCTGCGCCGACACCCCCGTCTGGAACTGGGTGGCCTGACGCCTCCACAGATCGATGTCTTCCCGCTGCTGAACCCCGCCAGCGTGCACGACGCGCAGGTCGCCTACGACGCGGTGGCACGCGACTACCTCGAGCACGGCACGATCGCCGCCGAGCCCACACGGCGCCCCGAGGTGGGGCCGCCGGTGAAGGCCGAGCTCATGAACATGGCGACCGGCGGCGTCGGCCTGCGGGTCGACGCCACGGCCGCGCCGGTGTTCGCCCGGCACCGGACCTTCTGGCTGCGCATCCCGCTCGGTGCATCCATGCCCGTGCCGATCGTCGTGGCCGCCAAGCTCGCCCACACCCGGCTCGACAGCAGCCAGCGCACCTACGTCGGCCTGGGCTTCGACTTCAGTTTCCACCCGGCCCATGCCGACACACTGGCCAGGCAGCTGGCGCGCTATGCGCAGGCCCGACAGGCCGAGCAGACGGCGCAGCGACCGTCCTGACGGCCGACCCTAGACTTCCGCACCCATTCCAGGGAACCACACCATGACCCAGCTCCAATCCAGCAATCCCGTCTTCGCCGACCAGCTCTTCGACCAGAAGGTGCACGCCCAGCCCGCGGGTGGCGTCGCGACCGTGCAGGGCGTCATCAACAAGACCGGCGCGTGCGCGATGCTGTGCGCGATCGCAGGCGCGGTGTCCTACGCGCTGACGAATTCGAACCCCGGCTGGGCGATGGGCTTCATGATCGCGTCGCTGATCTTCAGCTTCGTCGCCTTCTTCGCCATCTGGCGCAACCCCGCCAGTGCGCGGTGGGTCGCCCCGGTGTATTCGATCCTGCAGGGCGCGACGATCGGTTCGGTCACGTTCTTCCTCGAGCGGATCCTCGAGTCCAAGGGCATCACCGTCGCCGGCGGCCTGGCGCTGCAGGCGTTCGTGATCACCATGGCCCTCATGGGCACGATGCTCGGCCTCTACAAGGCCCGCATCCTGCGCGGCGGCCAGACCTTCCAGATGGCACTGACGGTGGCGACGGTCGGCCTGGGGGTCGTCATGCTCATCGGCTTCGTGCTCTCGCTGTTCGGCGTGTCCCTGCCGTTCATCTCGATCGGCAGCGCGCTCGAGGGCGGCACGCCGGCGCTGATCGGCCTGGGCATCAACGTGCTCGTGCTCGGCCTGGCGGCGCTCTGGCTCGTCGTCGACTTCCGCGTGATCGATGACGCCGTGCAGGCCGGTGCACCGCGGGACGCCGAGTGGTACCTGGCGTTCGGGCTGGTGGTCACCCTGGTCTGGGTCTACATCGAGGCGCTCAAGCTCGCCTTCCGGCTCGCCGCCATGTTCGGCGGCAAGCGGGAGTGACGATAACCCGCTGGCGCCGGGTTGAATCCCGTCGGCCCGCACCTGCGAATCGCCCTTCGTGAATCCCGCCAGTCGTCAGGCAGCCGAGACCATCGATGGGGTGTCCCGCGCCATCGCGGGGTGGGCCGCCGCACGGCTGCTCGAGCGCGTGCCCGGGGTCCTGGCCCGCTACGGCCCGGACGCGGAGCGGCTCTGGAAGAACGAGATGCTGCAGCGGCTCGGGCACCTCGCGGTGGCGGTCGCCTTCGAGCGCGTCGAACTGCTCGTGGAGCAGGTCCAGTGGTCGCGCGTGGCGTTCTCGTCCCGCCAGGTCCAGGACACCGATGTCGTCGAGAGCATGCATGCCCTGCGCGACGTGCTCACTGAGCAGCTCCCCAAGCAGGCGATGGTGGCGTGCCGGATGGTGGATCGGGCGCTCGAGTCGGTCGTCGGCACCCCGGTCCCGCAACCGAGTTCGCTGCTGCAGGCGACCGGCGGTGATTCCACGGCGGCGCGGCTCTATCTGCTGCACCTGCTCGAGCGAAACCGTGACCGAGCCTGGCATGTCGTGCATGGCGCCCGGCTCTCCGGTCGCACGCTCGCCCAGGTGTACGAGCGCATCCTCGTCCCGAGCATGGCCGAGGTCGGCCGCATGTGGCACATGCAGGAAGCATCGATCGCCGACGAGCACTTCGTGACCAGCGCGACCCAGGCCATGATGGCCCAGCTGCGGATGGATGTGCCCATGGGGGATTCGCAGCCTTGGTGCGTGCTCGCCACGAGCGTCGGCGGCGACCACCACGACATGGGCGTCCGCATGCTGTCCGATCTCTTCGAGGTTGCGGGCTGGAAGGTCGAGTGCCTGGGCGCCAACACGCCGGCCGACGAGATCGTCGCCATGCTCGATGCGGCCCAGACCGGCAGGCCGATCAACGTGCTGGCCCTGGGCATCGGCAGTTCGCTCTCCCTGCGTCCGTTGGCCGACACGATTGCCGCGGTGCGGGCATCGCCGGCCGCCCGTGATGTCCGCATCATCGTCGGGGGGCAGCCGTTCCAGGTCGTGCCGGACCTGTGGAAGGACGTTGGGGCCGATGCATGTGCTCCGACCTTCAGCGAGGCCGTCGAGGCTTCCGAACGCATGATGCGCCTGACGGCCGCCTGACCGGCCCGTGCAGATTCCGTCCGCCCGGCGGCGTCAGCCTTCGAAGCGCGCGAAGATCAGGCTGGTGTTGTGGCCCCCGAAGCCGAAGGAGTTGTTGATCGCGTGGCGGATCGAACGCTCCTTGGCGTGGTTGGGCACGAAGTCCAGGTCGAACCCCTCGTCGGGGCTGTGCAGGTTGATCGTCGGCGGCAGGATGCCGCTCTTGACGGCCATGACCGTGGCCACCGTCTCGATGCCGCCGGCGGCGCCGAGCCCGTGCCCCGTGACGCCCTTGGTGCTGCTGACCGAGAGCTTCGTCGCGTGATGACCGAAGACCTGCTTCACGGCAGCGACCTCGGCGGCATCGCCCAGCGGCGTGCTCGTGCCGTGGGCATTGATGTAGCCGATGGCGTCCGGTGCGAGCTGCGCATCGGCCAGGGCGTTGATCATGGCGCGCTGCGCGCCGGCACCCGCCGGATCCGGCGCCGCGATGTGGTGGGCATCACCGCTCACCCCGTAGCCGACGAGTTCCGCGTAGATCCTTGCGCCGCGGGCCTTGGCGTGCTCGAGTTCCTCGAGCACGATCACCCCGGCGCCCTCGGAGAGCACGAAGCCGTCGCGGTCGCGGTCGAACGGGCGGCTCGCCTCGGTGGGGGCGTCGTTGCGGGTGCTCAGCGCCTTCATGGCGGCGAAGCTCGCCATGCAGAGCTGGGTGACGGATCCTTCGGCGCCGCCGGCGATCATGACGTCGGCGTCACCGCGCTGGATGAAGTGATACGCGGCGCCGATCGCGTGGCTGCCGCTGGCGCAGGCGGTCGCCGTCGCGACGTTCGCGCCGCGCAGGCCGAACCGGATGCTCACGTGGCCGGAGCAGGAGTTCAGCATGAGCTTGGGCACGGTGAACGGGTTCACCATGCGTGGACCCGACTGGGCGATCTTGTTGATGCCCTGCTCGATCGTCTCGATGCCGCCGATGCCGCTGCCGATGGCCACGCCGCGGCGGTAGGGGTCGCCGGCGGTGAAGTCGATGCCGCTGTCGGCCGCAGCCTCGCAGGCCGCCGTGTAGCCGAAGATGCAGTAGCGGTCCATGCGCTTGGCGTCGCGCGGGTCGAGCACCTTGGTGAAGTCGAGGTTGCGGACCTCGCCGCCGAAGGTCACGGACCAGTCGCCGCTCTGCTGGAAGGCGGTCACCGGGCCGATCCCGGATCGGCCGTGGATCATCGAATCCCAGGTGGCGGGGGCGGAGTGGCCGCAGTCGGTCACGGCGCCGAGGCCGGTGACCACGACGCGTCGCAGGGTCAGGGTGCGCATGGACCGGAGAACCTACACAAAAGCAGCAGGGAGGGCGTCGGAACGCCCTCCCTGGCATGCAATCACTCGGGGTCGGGCCGTGGGCCCGCGGCAGCGCCTTGGACCCGGGCGGACCCGGGCGGGCGGCTCCCGACGGCGGGGATCAGCCGCCTGCGGCCTTGCGCTGCTTGATGTAGTCGATGGCCAGGCCGACGGTCTGCAGCTTCTCGCTGTCGCCTTCGGGGATCTTGGTGCCGAACTCCTCCTCGAAGGCCATCAGCAGCTCGACCATGTCGAGGCTGTCGGCGTTCAGGTCGGTCATGAAGTTCGTCTCGCGCTTGATCTCGGCCTTCTCGACCTTGATCTTGTCAGCGATGATGTTGATCACCTTGGCTTCAATCTCTGCTTCGGTCAAAGGGGTTGCCTCCTGCAACGGCGACATGCCGTGGGGGCGGAGTATAGCGGTGTCCGGGAATCCCGTCGGGGCGCATCGAGCCCGATACACTCGGACCGTGCGCCCTCGGCGCCCAGAGGAAAGGATCCCGTCATCGAACGCCGCGTCGCCATCGTCACCGGAGCCAGCCGAGGCATCGGCAAGGCCATCGCCCTCCGTCTCGCCCGTGACGGCCGCCACGTCGTCGCGGTCGCGCGCAACGCCGACGCCCTCGCCGAGGTCGTCTCGGCGATCACCGCCGCGGGCGGCAGTGCGGAGGCCCGATCGTGCGACCTCGCCGATGCCGCAGCCTGGGCGCAGCTCGTCGAGGACGTCGCGTCGGCGCACGGCCGCCTGGACATCCTCGTGAACAACGCGGGCATCACCCGCGACGGCCTGATCCTGCGCATGAGCGACGAGGATTTCGACACGGTCCTCTCGGTGAACCTGCGCAGCTGCTTCGCCGGCTGCCGCGCCGCGAGCCGCCACATGCTGCGCGGCAAGTGGGGCCGCATCGTCAACGTCGGTTCCGTCAGCGGGATCAGCGGCAATGCGGGCCAGGCCAACTACGCGGCGGCCAAGGCGGGCGTGATCGGCCTGACCAAGACGATCGCGCAGGAACTCGGTTCGAAGGGGATCACGGCCAACGTGATCGCGCCGGGCTTCATCGCCACCGACATGACCGATGCGCTGCCCCAGATGGTGAAGGACAAGGCCATCGAGCACATCCCGGTCCGCCGCTTCGGCACGCCGGATGACATCGCGGCAGCCTGTGCGTACATCAGCTCGGACGAGGCCGGCTACCTGACCGGCCACGTGCTGGTGGTGGACGGCGGCATGACGATGTGACGCCCCGCAGGGCGGGCTCAGTTGCCGGTCGGGCTGGGTCCCGAAGGCGCGGGCACGCCGCCCGGAACGATCTTGCGGCGCATCGGAGCACCGCCGCCGCCGACGCCGGAACCCATCTTCGGGGTCTCGCTGTCGCCTTCGGTCTGCACGTTCTTCTGCGGCGGAGCGACCACTTCCTCGGGCTCGTCGGCCCGGGCGAGGTACTTCGATACGACGTCGAACCATGCCTTCACCCAGTCGTCGCCCGAGAGGCGATCGATCATGCCGGGCAGGCAGGCCTCGGCGGTGAAGGTGCCGCTCTCGTCCTCGGTCGCGGTGAAGGTCCACAGGGCGACCTGGTCGTCGCCGGCCGAGTACGAGAAGACGGCCAGCGCGCAATCGGTTCCATCGGGGCTCTTGCCCCAGCGGCAATCGGCCTTGGTCACGTTCTCGGTGGCGCGCTTCCAGGAGCCGTCGTCGATCATCTCCTTGAGGATCGCCTTGTCGTCGTCACCGAGCATCGGCTCGACCTTGGCCTGCTCGCCGCGGACGACGCCGTCCATGAACTTGAGCATGGCGATGCGCTCGGGGTCGGCCGGCGGGGCCAGGTCCTCGGGCAGGTTCACGCGCTTGTCGATGCCGTAGCGCTCCATCAGCTCGGCGATGCTCGTGACCGCGGGGGCCGGCGGCGGCGGCGGCGGCTCGGGCTCGGCCTGGACGACCGGCGGCGGTGGCGGCGGGGCTTCTTCGCCGCACGCGGCGAGGGCGAGCGGCGCAAGCAGCGCGGCGGCGCGCAGCAGGTCAGGCAGTGACGGGGTCGGGCTGGTCATGGCTGGTCACCTCGCAGGTTCGGTCGATCCGCTTCATGAGGCCCTTCAGGACGGTGCCCGGAGCGACCTCGCGGTACGCCACCACTGTACCCGCCGAGCGCATCGCGGCGATCAGGTCGGTGCAGGATTGGCTCCAGCGGACGGGGGCCGTGAGCTGCTCGACCAGGAGCCGCTTGATGGTGGCGGGGTCGTTGCCGTGGGGCCGCGCCGTGACGTTGCTCCAGACCGGGCAGGACGGGCCCGAGAACGCCGTTTCGTCCAGCGCCTTGGCCAGACGTTCGGCGGCCGGCTGCATCAGGGGGCTGTGGAAGGCTCCGGCAACGACGAGCTTGGTCGCCCGAAGGCCCAGGTCGCCGGCGACGGTGACCGCCCGGTCGCAGGCCGTGGCGTGGCCGCTGAGCACGATCTGCCCGGGGGCATTGAAGTTGGCGCACACGAGCACCTCGCCCTGTGCGGCCTTGGCGCAGACCTCGAGCGCCTTCTCCTCGTCGGCGCCGATCAGGGCGACCATGCCGCCCTGGCTCGCCTCGGCGGCTTCCTGCATGAAGCGGCCGCGCAGGGCGACCAGTCGAAGGCCATCCTCGAAGCTGAACGCTCCGGCCAGGTGCAGCGCGGTGTACTCGCCCAGCGAGAGCCCCGCTGCCGCGGCGAGCGACAGGGGAGCGCGCTCGCGCATGGCGGCGGCGCACGCCACACCCACGGTGTAGAGCGCGGGCTGACTGATGTCGGTGCGGCTCAGTTGGTCCTGCGGGCCTTCGGCGCAGACGGCCGAGAGGGCCTTGCCGATGGGCAGCGAGGTCGCGCGGTCGGCGGCATCGATGACGGCGCGCGCGGCGGCGCTCGATGCGCCCCAGGCGGTGCCCATGCCGATCGATTGCGCGCCTTGTCCGGGGCAGAGGAGGACGGTCTGGCTCATGATGGCTCCTGGTTGGTGCCGACGCGGGCGCCGGCAGGGTGCGTCACTTGTCCCACACGCAGCTCGCCCAGGTCAGGCCGCCGCCGAAGGCGACCATGATGAAGGGCTGGCCGTCGGGAGTCTTGCCCGCGCGGTTCAGTTCGTCAAGGCAGAGGCCCACCGAACCCGCGCTCGTGTTGCCGTAGCGGTCGATGTTGACCAGGACCTTCTCGCGCGGCAGGTTCAGCTTCTCGATCGCGCTCTCGATGATGCGCGCGTTGGACTGGTGGCAGATCACCTGGCTGACGTCGTCGACGGTCAGGCCGGTCTGCTTGAAGGCGTCCTCGATCACCTCGCGGAAGCGGTTGACCGCGAACTTGTAGACCTCGCGGCCGTTCATGCGCAGGTTGCCCAGGCGGATCGGGTTCATGCGGTCGCACTCGGGCACGATGTCGGGCCGGTACGGCATGTAGAGGTGCTGCCAGTTCGCGCCGTCGGCGCTCATGGTCTGGTAGCGGCAGCCCTTGGACGCGTCGTCGCAGCGCTCGAGCACCACGGCGCCCGCGGCATCGCCGAAGAGGATGCTCACCGTGCGGTCGGTGTAGTCGACGACCGACGAGATGGCATCGCAGCCGATGGCGAGCACGCGCCTGGCGCGGCCGGCACGGATGATCGAGTCGGCGATGTTGACCGAGTAGACGAAGCCGCTGCATGCGGCCGCGATGTCGAACGCACCCGCCGGCGTGGCGCCGAGCGCGGCCGCGACGCGGCATGCGGTGCTCGGGCAGAGCATCTCGCCGCTGACGGTGCCCAGGATGACGAGGTCGATGTCGGGCCATGTCGAGCGCGCGCTGGCCTGCCTGGCAGCTCAGGTTGAAGACCGGGTCGAGCGCGCCCGCCGAGACGCGGCGTTCGCGGATCCCCGTGCGCTGCGCGATCCAGTCGTCGCTCGTGTCGAGGATGCGCGCGAGGTCGTTGTTGGTGAGGCGCTTGTCGGGGACGGCGGATCCGGTGCCCGCGAGCCTGACGCCGCACGGCGCGGGGCGGGTCATGCCTGGGCCGCCGTGCACGCCGCGAGGCGCTTGACGAGCGTGTCGTTGATCCCCGCGGCGACGAACTGCTTGCAGCGCAGCACGGCATTCATGATGGTCCGCGCCTGGCTCGAGCCGTGGCTGATCAGGCAGGTGCCGTTCACGCCGAGCAGCGGCGCGCCGCCGTACTCGTGGTAGTCGTACTTGGCGTAGAGGCTCTTCACGACCGGGTCGAGCCGCGCCGCGAGCGACGGGTCGATCTCGAGCACTTCCGTGGCGAGCGCCCGAAAGATGCCGGCCGAGAGGCCCTCGGCGAGCTTGATCATGACGTTGCCCACGACGCCGTTGGTGATGACCACGTCGGCCTCGCCGTCGAAGACGCCGCGGCCTTCCACGAAGCCGATGAAGTTGATGTTGGGCGTGCCTTCGAGCAGTTCACGCGCTTCCTTCGCATCGGCCGTGCCCTTGTTGGCCTCGCCGCCGACGTTCATCAGCGCGACGCGGGGCTGCTTGATGCCGAGGATGTCGTGGGCGTAGACATCGCCCATGACGCCGTACTGCGCCAGGTGCGCGGGCTTGGGCTCGATGTTCGCGCCCACGTCGATCAGCACGACGGGGCCGGCGAAGGTGGGGATCGTGCAGGCGATGCCGGGGCGGATCACGCCGGGCAGGCGGCGCAGGTACATCTGGGCGCCGGCGACGCACGCGCCGGTGTTGCCTGCGCTCAGGATCGCGTCGAGCCGCTGGGCATGCCCGGGGGCGCCCATCTTGCTCATGACCGTGATCGACGAGTCTTCCTTGTTGCGGATGCCGTCGACGGGCGACTCATCCATGCCGATGACCTGCGTGGTGAAGACGCACTCGATGCGCGGATCCTTGATGCCGCGCTCGCTGAGCGTGTCCTCGATGGCGCCGCGATCACCCAGCAGCACCAGCGTGTCGTCGTCGGCGAGGCGGGGAAGGGCCTGCAGGGCGCCCTTCAGGATCTCGTCGGGGGCGTTGTCGCCCCCCATGACGTCGACGCCGATGCGCATTTAGGCGTCCTGGCCGCCGAGCTTCAGCTGCAGGCCGGGACGGACATAGCCGCAGGCCATGCATGAGGCGTGCGGGCGCTTGGCGGCGCCGCAGTTGGGGCACAGGGTGGTGTGCACCGGCTTCAGGGCCTGGTGCGCGCGACGGCGGCGCTTGCGGCCGGGCGAGGTACGGAATGCGGGATTCATGGCTGGCTCCGTGGTCAGGGCGCGCACGACGGGGCGCGCTGTGTCGAGCGAAGCAGTCTAGGGGAACGGTGCTGCAAGTCAAGGAGTGGACGGGTCTTCCCATAACACGGAAGCGGACTGTTGCAGTGACGGCCGGGCTTCGCTAGTCTTGTCGACCCTTCACTTCAAACGCCAATGCCGACCATCAACCAACTCGTTCGCAAGCCCCGCCGCTCACCCGCCACCAAGTCCAAGGTGCGCGAACTTGCCGCCTGCCCGCAGAAGCGCGGCGTGTGCCTGCAGGTGAAGACGGTCAGCCCCAAGAAGCCGAACTCGGCGCTCCGCAAGGTGTGCCGCGTGCGCCTCAGCAACGGCCGTGAAGTGACCGCCTACATCGGCGGCGAAGGCCACAACCTGCAGGAGCACTCGATCGTGCTCGTGCGCGGCGGCCGTGTGCGCGACCTTCCCGGCGTGCGCTACCACGTCGTGCGCGGCGCGCTCGACTGCCTCGGCGTCGATGGCCGCAAGAAGAGCCGTTCGTGCTACGGCGTGAAGAAGAAGGCCGCGGCCGCCAAGAAGAAGTGATCGCCCGGCGATGATGAATCACCCGCGGGCAACCGCGGGAGCAGCCCCGGGATCCTCCCGGGCCGTGCAGGCCGGTCGCCTGCGACAACCCCAGTAACGATGCTCCCCAGTCCGGGCATGACCAGCGCCCGAGCATCGTGAACCACACCGGGCCGATGGCCCAGAGGACCCAGAGATGGCACGTTTCACCGCCAGCGAGAAGCAGCTCAAGCCCGACCCCCGCTACCAGGACCTGGTCGTGGCCAAGTTCATCAACTGCATCATGGAAGACGGCAAGAAGGCGACCGCCATGCGCGCCGTCTACGACGCGTTCGACGTCATCCAGGCCCGCCTGGACAAGGACAAGTCCGACGCGCTCCCCAAGACCGCGATCGAGGTCTTCCACCTGGCGCTCGAGAACGTGCGCCCCAGCGTCGAAGTGCGCTCCAAGCGCGTCGGCGGTGCGAACTACCAGGTGCCGATGCAGCTCTCCAAGCGCCGCGCGCAGAGCCTGGCGTTCCGCTGGATCATCGGCGCCGCCCGCGACGAGAAGGGCAAGCCGATCGCCCAGCGCCTGAGCAAGGAAATCATGGACTCGGCCCGCAACGAGGGCAAGTCGGTGCAGACGCGCGAGAACACCCACAAGATGGCCGACGCCAACAAGGCGTTCGCGCACTTCGCCTGGTGATCCAGGGG
>JBEGNG010000024.1:0-11506 GCA_041182645.1 Planctomycetota bacterium | reverse complement strand
CCCAGCGGATCCGGGCCGCGCCCGGCACGCGGCCGAGCCTGACGGGCGCCGAACCCGATGCCGAGGTTGCGCAGGTACGCCAACGGCGGTGGGCGACCTACTGCAGGCTCGCAGACCTCGTCGTCAAGACCGACGACGGCACACCGAGCTCCATCGCTCAGCGCATCATCGATTCGGCCGGCTGAGCCATCTGCACCATGGGCCCGGTCGGACCATCGACCACGAAGCCGAGCTCCCGCAGGGCGTGCAGGGCTGCTCCCTGCTCGGCGGCCTTCTTGCTGAGCCCCCAACAGCTGGTGAAGATCCGCTCGCCGATCTGCGCCCGGATCTCGAAGTGCTTCTCGTGGTCGGGGCCACGCTCGGCGATCACCGAGTACGTCGGCGAACCGAGCCCCGACTGCTGCGCGAGCTGCTGGAGCAGGCTCTTGTAGTTCTCCTGGTGCCCCAATTGAAGGGTGCGCTCGATGTGCGGATCCAGGTGCCGCAGGATGAAGCCGCGCGCGGCATCGCTGCCCCCATCGAGGTAGATGGCGCCCACGAGGCTCTCGAAGAGCCCGGCGAGCACGCTCTTGGGCAACTGCTCGACGCTGATCATGCCCTTGCCGATCGACATGAGCCGGTGGAACCCGGCTTCGCGGACCAGCTGCGCGCACATCTCGCGGCTCACGAGGTACGACTTGAGCTTGGTCAGGTCGCCCTCGAGCAGGTCCGGGTAGCGACGGTAGAGGTGCTCGCAGATCACCTGGCCGAGCACGGCATCACCGAGGAACTCGAGCCGCTCGTTGCTGACCGTGCGCGTGTCGCTGACCGACGCATGCGTGAGCGCCAGACGCAACAGCTCGACGTCGACGAACTCGTGGCCGATGACCGCGCACCGCTCGTCGGGGGCGGTTGCGCGTCGCGGGGCCTTCTTGGGTTGCGCGGGCTTCGCTTGGGGCTTCGGCTTGGTGCGCGGGGTCCGCTTCGGCGCCGGGCGCGCATCAGCGGCGACCACCGTCCTGGTGACCTTGCGCGCGGCGGCTCCCCGGGCGGTTGACGCCGCACCGGATGCCTTGGCCGATGCGGACGGTTTCGTCGATCGCTTGGATGGCATGGGGGCTTCGCCGGGATTCAGGCCAGCATCAGGTAACCACGGTCGAGATGGCCAAGCAGGCGCTCGCGATGGCTGTCGTCCTCGAACGAATCCACGTGCAGGGCCATGCGGCGCGGCCCCGGATCATCGGCTTCGTCGAAAAGACGGACGACGCGGCCTGCGAGTCGGACCCAGCCGCCGGCACCGGGCAGGAGCAGCTCGAGGCTCAGTGGCTGCCCCACCGTGAGGCCCTCATCGAGCTCGAACCGCAGCCCGGAAGCGGAGATGTCGTACGCGTGGCCTTCGAGCGGAACACCCCCGCCGCCCTTGGTCTCGACGCGAACGGCCGTGTACGGAGCATGCACTCCGTAGCGTTCGGCGATGCGTTGGTCGGCTGTTGCGGTCATGGGGTCGTTATCGGTTGGGGCGGTCGGCGGGCTTGAAGGGTTCGGCCAGTGAAACGACCGACCCTCGTCGATCTTGCCACGGTTTCACCGGCTTCCAACCGAATCGTGGTCCGACGGCTATGTTCCGCAGGCCGCCATGGGTCGACCCGACAGCCAAGTTCTGCAGGATTCCGCTGGACTGTGGCTGAATCCGCTGCTCGGGCAGACCGTGGCCGTGATCGGATTCGGCAACCAGGGCCGGGCCCATGCCCTCAACCTGCGCGACAGCGGCATCCGGGTCGTCGTGGGCGGCAGGCCGGGTTCACCCGCCCGCGCTGCGGCGCGCGACCTGGGCTTCCCCGACCTCGATGCCGTGGACGCGGTCGGCGAGGCATCGCTCGTGGCGCTGTGCGTGCCCGACCAGGTCGCGGGCGACGTCTGGTCGATCGTCGAGCCCTCCATGCGCCCCGACGCGGTGGCTGGCTTCGTGTGCGGTGCACCCCTGCGCTTCGGTCTGGTCCATGCACCCCCGACCCGCGGCATCGTGATGGTCGCGCCCAAGGGCCCCGGCACGACGCTGCGCATGCGGTACACGATGGGCCAGGGCATCCCGGCCCTGATGGCGGTCCACGCCGGAGGATCTGATCCGGCCCGGACCCGTGCGCTTGGACTGGCATGGGCCGCGGGCATCGGCTGCGGGCGGGCAGGCGTGATCGAGTCGACCGCGGCCATCGAGGCCGAGACGGACCTCTTCGGCGAGCAGGCCGTCCTCTGCGGCGGCATGGTGCACCTGATGCAGGCGGCGTACGACACGCTCATCGACGCGGGGTACCCCGCCGAGGTCGCCTACATCGAGTGCATCCACGAACTCAAGCAGGTGGCGGACCTGGTCTACGAGCACGGCATCGCCGGGATGCGCGAGCGCATCTCCACGACGGCGGCCTTCGGCATCGATGAGGCCGGGCCCGTGATCGTCGATGACGCCACGCGCGACGCCCTGCGGACGCTCCTGGCCCGCGTGCAGGATGGGAGTTTCTTCGCCCGGTTGATGGCCGACCAGCGCACCGGAGGTTCGCAGCTGCGGGACGGCCGCACGAAGGCGAATGCGCAGCCGCTCGAGGCTGCAGGACGTACCGTGCGCGGCATGATGCCCTGGCTCGGCAAGGAGACACCGTGATGACGATCCTGGACGCCATCATCCTTGGACTCGTCGAGGGCGTCACCGAGTACCTGCCCGTGAGCTCGACGGGGCACCTGCTGCTGACCGCGGAGTGGCTCGGGCTGCGCGGCGACGCCGAGCAGCGACGCGCGGTGGATGCCTTCTCGATCGTGATCCAGGGCGGCGCGATCCTGGCGGTGGCCGGCCTCTACTGGAGCAAGGTCCGCGGCATGGCGCATGCCTGCGTGGCGGTGACCGGCCTGATGCGCAAGGCCGCCGACCACCGGCAGGCCCTGCGCCTGCTGCGCAACCTGGTCGCGGCGTTCATCCCGGCCGCGGTGTTCGGGCTGCTGCTGGACGACTGGCTCGAGGCCCGGCTCTTCAGGCCGCTCCCGGTGGTGCTGGCCTTGGCGATCGGCGGAATCGCACTGATCCTGCTCGACCGATGGGTCCGCGAGCGAGCCGCCGATGAACGCGGCACGGAAGTCGACGGCAGCTCGCTGACCGTCGTGCAGAGCGTCCTCATCGGGCTCCTGCAGTGCGTGGCGATGTGGCCGGGCACGAGCCGCTCGATGATGTCGATCCTCGGCGGGCTGGTCGTCGGGCTGCGGCCGCGAGCCGCCGCGGAGTTCAGCTTCCTCCTGGGCCTGCCCACGCTGGGTGCGGCCTGCGCCTACAGCCTGCTCAAGCTGCTCCGGCAGGAGGGCGGCATCGAGCTGCTCGGCGGCATCGTGCCGGTGGCCATCGGCGTGATCGTGGCGGCGGTGAGCGCTGCGATCGCGATCTCCTGGCTCGTGGCGTTCATCGGGCGCGGCGGTTTCCTGTGGTGCGGCCTCTGGCGCGTGCTGCTCGCGGTGGTCGTCGGTTGGATGCTGTGGAGCGGTCGGCTCGCGATCTGACGGTAGCCTTTCCCGATGCCGAGTCCGCTGCCGCTGCTCACCCTTGGCCTGCGGGCCCTCCTCGTCAACGTCGTGCTCTTCGTGCTGCTGGCGGCGGCGCTTGCCTGGTACCTCGGCGGCAGCCTGCTGCCGGGCCGGCAGACGGTCAATTTCCCGTCGTTCGAGTGGATGGGCGACGACTACCACTTCCGCGTGATCGGCCACGGCACGACGCCGGAACCGGTCCGGTGGGAACTGCTCCACACCCTGCCCGACGGCGACGAGGAGCGGCTGTCACTCGGCATCGACGGACGTTGGCGCAACGTGTGGGGTCCGTTCGTGCACTTCGGGGGCGTGATGATCGGGCTCGAGGTCGAGGCACGCGATGACTCGACGCAGTGGTGGGTTGCCCAGATCGACCGCGACCGGGCGGTCACGGCCACGCGCGTCGAGGACCGCGAGCGCATGATCGGCACGATGCGCGGCGCGCCGCAGTTCGGCGTCGCCCAGCCCGTGCCGGGTGACGCGGGCGCGGCGACGGCCCCCGCACCCTCGCCGGGGCCCTGAGCCGCCCGCCGAAGCACGTGGTCACGCCGCCGTCGGCGGAGCGGCGCCCAACGAAGCGAGTTCGCGCACGGCCTCGTCCCCTTCCCAGACGGTCACACCGAGTTCGCGTGCCTTCGTGAGCTTGCTGCCGGCGGCGGAACCGGCGATCACGAGATCGGTCTTCTTGGAGACGCTGCCCGAGACCTTGGCCCCGAGCGCTTCGACTGCCGCCGTCAGCGTCCGTCGGTCCCACCCGGGCAGTTCGCCGGTGAGCACCACGGTCTTGCCCGCGAGGGCGCCGCCGGCGGACGGTCCGCCGGGTGCGTACGAGCGGCTCGAGAGATCGACGCCCGCAGCACGCAGTCGCTCGATCTCGTCGCGCAGCCTCGGGTCCGCGAAATCCCGCGCGAGGCTCTGCGCCGTGATCGCGCCGACGTCAGGCAGGGCCTCGAAGTCATCGGTGCCCGCACGCAGGACCGCATCGAAGTCGGGGAAGGCCTTCGCGATGGTCTTGCTCGCGGCCTCGCCGAGGTGGCGGATGCCCATGGAGGCCAGCAACCGCTGCAGTCCGCGGCTCCGCGCCTCGGCGGCGCTGCGGACGATGCGCTCGGCGGTCTTGGGGCCGATGCGCGCAGCCTCGGCCAGCGAGCCGTCCTTGCGCACCTTGCGCTGCGGCGCCGCATCGCCCTTCTCGAGCGTGGCGAGCCGTGCGGGGTCGAGCGTGAACACGTCGGCGAAGTGACGTACGAGCCCCGCCTCGACGAGCTGGTCGACGATCTTCTCGCCCAGGCCATCGATGTCCATCTGGTCGCGGCCCACGAACCACTTGAGCCGCTCGCGGAACTGTGCGGGGCAGGCGGCGTTCACGCAGTGGAGCTTCGGGCCCTCCTGCTCGACGCCGCCGCCGCACGATGGGCACGAGGACGGTGCCTCGACGGCCCGCTCGGAACCGTCACGACGGGCCACCAGCGCCTCGACCACCTGCGGGATGATCTCGCCGGCCTTCTCGACGAGCACGGTGTCGCCGATGCGCAGATCCTTGCGCCGGATCTCCTCGATGTTGTGGAGCGTCGCATGGCGCACCGTCGTGCCGGCGACGAAGACCGGTTCCATCGTGGCGCGCGGCGTGAGGGTGCCGCCCTTGCCCACCTGCCAGTCCACGCGCAACAGCCTGGTCTCGCGGCGCTCGGCCGGGTACTTGAACGCGATGATCCAGCGCGGTGCCTTGCTCGCGGAACCGAGTTCGGCCTGCTGCGCGAACGAGTCCACGCGCACCACCATGCCGTCGACCCCGTAGGGAAGGCCCGCGCGCAGATCCTTGAACGACTCGATGCGTGCGCGCGCCTCGGCTGCACTGCCGCAGCGCGATGACCCTTCGTTGGTCGGGACGCCCCACGCACGCAGGTTCGCCAGGAACTCCCAGTGCCCCTGCGATGGGTCGCCCTCGCATGCGCCCCGGCCGTGGGCCACGAAGGAGAGGCGCCTCGCCGCGACGAGCCGGGGATCGAGGTTCTTCAGCGTGCCCGCGGTCGCGTTGCGGGCGTTGGCGAACAGCTCGTCGCCCGCGGACTCGCGCTCGGCGTTGATCCGCTCGAAGCTCTCGTTGGGCATGAAGATCTCGCCGCGAACCTCGAGCACCGCCGGCGGCGCACCCCGCAGGCGGGTCGGGACCGCACGGATCGCCCGCGCGTTGCCGGTGACGTCATCCCCCTGCTCGCCGTCGCCGCGCGTCACCGCCCGCACGAGCGCGCCATCCTCGTAACGAAGGCTGATGGCGACGCCGTCGACCTTCGGTTCGCAGACCAGGACCGGATCGGCCCCGAGCGCGGCCGCGCACCGTGCATGCCAGGCGTCGAAGTCCTCGAGCGTGTAGGTGTTCTCGATCGAGAGCATCGGCACGGCGTGCGTCGCCTTCGCGAAGCCGCTCGCAGCATCGCCCAGGCGCCGGGTCGGGCTGTTCGGGTCGTCGCAGCCGTGCTCCGCCTCGAGCGCCGCGAGCTCCGTCAGCAGGCGGTCGTACTCGCCATCGGACATGAACGGCGCGGCGTCGACGTAGTAGGCGTGGTTCGCCCGGTGCAGCAGCCCACGGAGCTCGTCGATGCGAGGATGCACGGCCCGATCGTACCGACGGGTCAGGCGGCGTCGGTGCGGGCCGCCCGCGCGGCCTCGAGGGCCTTGAGCCGGCTCGCCTTGGCCTTGACCATGGACTTGGGCGTGCAGTGGAAGGTGATGTCGCACTGGCCGACCTTGCGGTCACCGTCCTTGCCGCCGACGAGCTGCGCGACTTCCATGACCAGGTTGACGTTGAACTCGCCCCCGGCCTTGATGAGCGCCTTGACGTCATCGCTGTTCACGACGCGGTAGACCGCAGGCCCGAGGCACGGGCGCAGGAAGCGGTACTTCATCTCCTTGCAGACGACGACGTAGTCGCCGCCGCACTCGCCGAAGAGGTACATGCCCCCGGCCACCTCGCTGTTGCCCAGGAGCGCCGCACCGGCCATCGCGTTGTACCAGTTGCGGTTGACCCGGCTGAAGGGAAGCACCGCCGTGAAGCGGTCCTTGTCGAGCCGCTTCATGCTGATCCCGCTCGTGAACGCATAGGGCAGCCAGACCATCGAGCAGAGCCGGTGCCAGAAGTTGTTCTTCGTGCTCATCCGGCTGAGCCAGGACTCCGCACGCTCGAGCCACGAGCGCCGGGGCTGCTCGGTGATGGGCTGGTTGGTCGGGGCGGTGGTCACGCGGCGCGTTCCGGGGAGCCACGAATAGTAGCATCGGGTGATCATGCACCCGCAACGATTCCGCGTCGGCGTCTGCAGTTGGAGCCTGCGTCCGGAGACACCGGAGGCGCTGGCGGCGATGGTGGCGGGGATCGGGCTGCACCGACTGCAGCTGGCGCTGGTGCCCTGCGTCGAATCCCCCGCCTGGGACGGCGGGATCGCATGGCTCCGCGCCGCAGGCCTCACGATCGCCAGCGGCATGCTCGCGACCGTCGGCGAGGACTACACGACGCTCGAGTCGATCGCACGCACCGGCGGCGTGCGTCCGGATGCAACCTGGCCACAGTCGCTCGCGCTGGCGGGCCGCGTGGCCGCGCTCGCCGGGCGCGAGTCGATCGGGCTCGTCACGTTCCACGCCGGCTTCATCCCCCACGAGGCCGGCCCCGAACGCACGACGATGGTCATGCGGCTTCGGCAGGTCGCCGACCTCTTCCATGAGCGCGGGGTCGCGGTCGCGTTCGAGACCGGCCAGGAGACGGCCGAGACGCTCGCCGATGCACTGCGCGAGATCGATCACCCCGCCGTCGGGGTGAACTTCGATCCAGCCAACATGATCCTCTACGGGATGGGTGATCCGGTCGCGGCCGTGCGCGTGCTCGCACCGTGGATCCGCCAGGTGCACATCAAGGATGCGCTGCCCGCCGGGCGGGCCGGCGAGTGGGGCCAGGAAGTGCAGGCCGGGACGGGTGCCGTGGACTGGCCGGCGTTCATCGGCGCACTGCGCGACCTCGGTCGTCCGCTCGACCTGGTCATCGAGCGCGAGGCCGGCGCGGCGCGGTCGGGCGACGTGCGCGTGGCGCTCGACCGGCTCCGCACCTGGTGCGGCGCCGACCTTGCGTGAGCGCGTAGGATCCTTGGCATGCCGACCTACCTCTACGCCGTCGTGATGCCTGACGGCTCCGACGGCGAGCACTTCGAGGTGTTCCAGCGCATGAGCGAGCCGGCGCTCGAGCACCACCCCGAGTCGGGCCTGCCGGTCCGCCGCGTCCCGGTCCCCCCGCAGTTCACGACCTCGAGCGACACGCAGCGCTTCGGCGACAGCAACCTCAAGCGCCTGGGCTTCGCCAAGTTCGAGAAGGATGGCGACGGCCGGTACCGCCGCACGGCCGGTACGGGCCCCGACACCATCAGCGCCGACTGAACCGAGCATGCCACGATTCCTGCGCGACCTCGGCTGGGGCCTGTTCTGTGCGAGCAGCTGGACGTGGTGCATCGGCACCTTCCTGCCCTTCCTGATGCTGCGCCTGCACGGGTGGCCCGGCTTCTGGCTGTTCCTCGTGCCGAACGTCCTGGGCTGCACGTTGTTCGGCTGGTGGTTCACGCCTGCCTCGAGCCGGGCCTTCTGCGCGCGACACCAGCGGCTGGTGGCGGCCTTCAGCGCCGTGACGGCGGCCTACCAGGTGGCGTTCCTCGCCTGGATGCTCCCGGTGACGGCGGGCTTCGTCGATGAACCCGGGTGCATCACGGGCACCGGCATGATGACGGCGATCACCCTCGGCCTGGGCACCATCGCCGTGCTCGGAACCTGGTGGCGCAAGGATGCGGCCTGGCTGCTGGTCGCCGCCGTCGCCACGATCGGCTCGATCGTGGTGCTCTGGCAGGTCCCGGTGAGTCCGATGGCCGAGTGGCCCGTCGATGGCGCGCTGCCGCGCCGCGACCTCCTGCTCGCCGCGCCGGTGATCATCGCCGGCTTCCTCTGCTGCCCGGCGCTCGACCTGACCTTCCACCGCGCGCGGCAGTCGGTCTCGTCACCGTGGGCATTCGTGGTCTTCGGCATCGCCTTCGGGCTCACGATCATCGGCGTCGCCATGCAATGGGACGGCACGGCCGCCGCGCCCGGTGCCGTCATGCTCGGCGTCTGGTGCGTCCAACTGCCCTTCACGGCGCTCGCCCACCTGCGCGAACTCGATGGCATCGTGCGGCATGGCTCGCTTGATGTCCGCACTGGACAGGCACCCTCGCTCCTCGTGTCGGGACCACGCATGGGCGATGCACTCCTGCGGGCGCTCCTCATGGTCGGCGCGGTCGCGGCATGCGGGATCGCGGCGCAGGCCATGCTGCCCGAGTCGCCGTTCGCCTGGTACTTCCCGGGCGAAACCGGCTACCTGCGCTGGTTGGCGATGTACGGCGTCGTGTTCCCGCTGCTGCTGCTGGCCGCACGCGCATGCTGGCCCACGGGCAAGACCGTGATCGCGCTGCTGTTCGCGGCCATGTCGGCCGAGATCGGCTTCCTGCAGGAGAGCCCGTGGTGGCTGCTCGCACCCGCCGGCATCATGGTGTTGGCGATCGTCGAGTCGCGAACACCACGCACCGGGGGACGCCGGTGACCCCGGTGGTCATCGACGAGGCGTCCGGGCTCGGACCGTACGCAGGCTGCGCCTTCGTGCCCACGATGGGCGCGCTGCACGAAGGTCACCTCTCGTTGATCCGCTCCGCCGCCCGTTCGGGACGCCCGGTCGTCGTGAGCATCTTCGTGAATCCCACCCAGTTCGGCCCCAACGAGGACTACGCGCGCTATCCACGCACGCTCGACGCGGACCTCGCTGCATGCGCAGGCGCGGGCACCGCCGCGGTGTTCGTGCCGTCGGTCGAGGCGATGTACCCGCGCGGGCTCGAGGCCGCCCGCGAGGAAGCAGCCGCACTCACGCTGCCCGCGGTCGCCACGCAGCCGGGGCTGGAGGATGCCTGCCGGCCGGGCCACTTCGCCGGCGTGGTGCAGGTCGTGTCGCGGCTCTTCGAGTTCGTGCAGCCCGCCGTCGCACACTTCGGCGAGAAGGACTGGCAGCAGTTGCGCGTGATCAGCGACATGGTCGAGCTGCACCCCACGCGGTTCGGGGGCCTGCGCATCGTCGCCGAGCCCACGATCCGCGAGGACATCGGGCTCGCGATGAGCAGCCGGAACAGGTACCTGCAGCCCGACGAGATCGAGGCCGCGCGAGGGCTCAGCCGGGCACTGCAGGCCGCATGCGCCGCGCAGCATCCCGGCACCGCGGAGGCCCTGATGCACGGCGTGCTCGAGGAACACGGGCTCGAGGTGCAGTACGCGGTCGTCCGGGACCCCCGGACCCTGATGCCGGTGTCGGGCTTCGAGGTCCCGACGCGCGGCCTGATCGCTGCCAAGCTCGGCAAGGTCCGCCTGATCGACACGATGGCGCTTCCGGTCTGGCGCTGAGCTTCGGTAGCATCGGCGGGATGCTGCGCACCACCGCCTGCCTCGTGCTGTGCCTGGCCGCCTCGGCCCCCGACGACATCGTGCCGCCGGCTGCACCGCCGGCCAAGCAGCCCCCTGCCACGCCGCCGGCCGATGGCAGTGCGCCGCCCGCGAAGGCGCCCGCCCAGCCCGTGAGCCTGCCGCCGGTCAACGCCAAGTGGCTCGAGAAGCTCGATCCACTCGACCGCGCGTCGCTCGATGCCGCGCGCGGTTGGCGCATGCCGCCACTGCCGGCCGGCGCGACCTGGCTGGGCGATGCGCCCGACGCCGCCAAGCTCAAGGGCAAGGTCGTGCTGATCCAGTCCTTCACCACCGCCGACTCGTCGTCGAAGTCGATGCTGGCCAAGGCTGCGACGGCCGCCAAGCAGGCGGTCGCGGATGGCGACCTTGTCGTGATCGGCCTGCACACGCCGGAGGGTGACGAGGGTGCCGCCAAGGCGCTGCGCAAGCCCGCTGCACCCACGCTCGTCGACGCGACCGGAGCGTGGTGCGACGCGCTCGGCATCTTCCGCGAGCCTGTGAACGTGCTGGTCGACCGTGACGGCACGGTGCGCTACGCGGGGCTCTCGACCAGCGGACTCAAGGCGGCGATCAAGGAACTCTGTGGGGAATCGCCGCGGGGGGCCGAGGCGCCGCCGCGTCCGGCAGCCGTGGCTGGGCCCGCGCAGGTCGACCTTCCCGCGCCGAACGACGCGGTGGACACGCGCTTCAAGCAGGATCGGCGCGGGCAGCCGGCACCGACCTTCTACGTCGAGTCGTGGCTGACGCCCACGCCCGACCCGTCGGGCAAGGTGCTGGTGATCGACTTCTGGGCGACCTGGTGCGCCCCGTGCGTCGCGGCGATCCCGCACATGAACGAGCTGCAGCAGCACTACGGCGATCAGGTCGTCGTCGTCGGCGTGACGAGCGAGGCCCCCGACGCATGCCGCACCGGCATGAACGCGCAGTCGCTGCGCATGAACTACGCCATCGCCAGCGATCGGTCCGGCGGCATGTGCCAGCGATCGGTCCGGCGGCATGTCGAGCTTCTATGGGGTGGGCGGCATCCCGGCATGCGTGGTCGTGACCAGCGACGGCATCGTGCGCTGGCAAGGCCCACCGAACGGACCCAACGGACTCACGGCTGCGCTCCTGGACCCGATCGTCAAGGCCAACCGGGAGTGGGTCACCAAGACCGCTGCGCTCCTGGACCCGATCGTCAAGGCCAACCGGGAGTGGGTCACCAAGACCGGCGCCTCGATGAAGGACGGTCGCTGGGCGAAGGCGCTCAAGGACGCACCGGACCGCCCGGTCAAGGGCGGCTCGAAGGGCTACTGACCGCGAGCGCGCTCCGCGCTCGTGCTCTCGCTCCCTCGGGCCCCTGGCTGCGCGGACGCGCTCGCTCCACCCGGGCGCGCGTGTGTGCTCCGCGCTCGTCCTCCCGCTCCCTCGGGCCCTGGCTGCGCGGACGCGCTCGCTCCACCCGGGCGCGAGTGTG
>JBEGNG010000023.1:0-12417 GCA_041182645.1 Planctomycetota bacterium | reverse complement strand
ACCAGCGTGAGCTGGGCCGCCGTCTGCACCATGGCGGCGCGCACCGCCAGGCGAACCAGCGCATCGCGGCGTTCCCAGTCGAACGAGCGCACGAGCTGCACCGGATCGGCGACGCCGTACTCGACCACGAGCTGGACGTGCGCCAGGTCGCCGTCGGCGGTGATCAGCGAGCCGTCCACGCCCGGGCGGATCGGGTTCGCGGTGTCGGCACCCTCGGTCGCCTGGTCGAGCGTGACCTGGTCGCCCTTGGAGCGGAACCAGAACTCGTTGCGCAGGTCGACGACGCGCTTCTGCTCGAAGGACACCACCTGCCCGACGGGGTACGGCCAGAAGGGTTGCAGACCGGGCGAGAGCGCTTCCTCGCCCGGGGCACCCTCGATCGCACCGAAGACGGTGCGCACGCCGGTGTAGCCCTCCTGCACGGTCTGGAACCCCGAGAAGAGGAACGCGACGACGAGGCCGCCGATCGCGAACTGGAGCAGCCGGTACGAGAGCTTGAGCGCATCCGCGAGGCTCTGGTTGGCCGGGTTCATCGCCGCACGCACGGCGGCGACGTCGTTCGAGGAAGCCTCGACCGCGAACTCCGCGTGCGCGGCGCGCCGCGGGTGCGAGGCATCCGGTTCGAGGCCGGCCGGGTCGTTCGGGCCGCCGCCGCTCACTTCGAGCCCTCCTTCGAGGGCTGCGGGATGCCCTTGCCGTCGGTGGGCGCATCGAGGTCGACGAGGTGGAACGGCGCCTTGCTGGTGTCGGTGATGAACGTGGTGCTGCCCGAGAGCGACGCGCGCAGCGTGTCGAGCCAGGCCAGGAAGATCGCGAGGTCGGCATCCTCGCGCATCTGCTCGTAGTAGCGGGTCGCCTGCTCGTTGCCGACGGCCTCGATGTTCGCGGCCCACTGCTCGGCGAACTTGCGGATCGTGTCGGCCTGGCTCGCGGCCTGGCTCTTGATCGCGTCGGCCTCGCTGTTGCCCTTGCTCTCCTCGAGGTTGGCGAGCGTTTCCTGCACGGTCGCCATGCGACGCAGCACGGCGACGGTCGTCTTGGGCGGCAGCACGATCTGGCTGATGCCGACGTCGACGGGCTCGACGCCCGGCGCGCGCGTCTTGCGCAGGTCGGCCAGGATCGCGTCCTCGGCGGCGGCGATCTTGCTGTCGGGACCGATCAGCTCGTTGAACGCGTACTGCCCGATCGCGCGCACGGCGCCCTGCAGCTGCGTCTCGAGTTCCTTGCCCGCCTTCTCGAGCGTGCCGAACGAGGTGTAGAACTGCAGCGGGCCATCACCCTCGCCGTCGATGCGCCACAGCAGGTAGGCCTGCACCACGACCTGCTGGCCGTCGCGGGTCAGCACGGTCTCGAGCGGGCTTTCGATGAACTGCCGGCGCACGTCGAGCTTGACGGCGCGGTCGATGAAGAACGGCGCCTTGAGGTGCATGCCGGCATCGCGCTGGATGCCCGCGGGCTTGCCCAGGCGCTCGAGCACGGCGACCTCGTTGAACCCCACCGAGTAGGTGGTGTTGAAGAGGACCAGGACCAGGAGGATGACCGATCCGACGATGATGGGGATGCGCTTGCTCATGGTGGGAACGATTGCTTCAGTTGCCGGACTCGCCGTCCTTGGTCAGGTAGTCGCCCAGGTTCAGGCCCGATTCGGGTTCCTGCATCTCGATCTGCATGCGGACCCTGCCTGGATCCGCGCCGATGACGTACTTCATGCGTGCCCGCGCCAGCTGCTCGCCGAGCACTTCCATCGTGCGACGCTGGCGGTAGAGCTCGGGAGCCGCCCGGAACGCGGCCGCCTGTCCGGAGACCTCGCTGGCGTTGCGGCTCGCGTCGAGCTGCAGCTCCCACCGGCGTGCGCGCGCCTTGGCGATCACGCTCGACGCCTGCGCCGGGCTGCGCAGCAGGATCGCCTCGACGGCGCGCCGCAGCTCCGCCGCCTGCGGGGAGCCCATGCCGTGCTCACGCTCGGCCGCACGCAGACGCTCGATCGCCGAGACGGCCTCGCGGGCGACGTCGGTGCCGCCGACGACAGCGGCCATGGTGGTGTTGACCACGCGCTGGGCCTCGTCGAGCACCTTGCGTGCGTTCTGGGTGTCGATCGAGAGTTCCTCGAACATGCCGGCGCTCTCGCCCGGCGGCCGCAGCGCGGGGATCAGCACGCTGACGACCTCGACCCCGCACCGCTCCGCATCGAACGCGGCCTGGATGCGGCCCTTGAGCGCGGCACCGAGCGAGTCGGCGTCGGGCGACAGCACGCGGTCGAGCGGCTGGGTCGCGAGGAACTGCGTGGCCTCGCGCAGCGAGATCGCGCGCAGGGCGCGCTCGCGCATCGTCAACGGGCTGCGGCGCGACCGAGCCTCGCTGCCGAAGGACATGAAGTCGATGAGGCCGTCCGGCCGCACGCGGTAGTTCAGGACGATGTCGGCGTTGACCAGGGCGAACTGCGTGCTCACGGTGCGCGCCGCCGCGTCATCCTCGCCCGCGGCCGGGGTGGGCGCGATCGCCGCTTCGGCGCGGCGCGCCGCGGTGCTCGCGCTGACGATGAACGGCTTGCGCTCGGGGTCGTCGGGCTGGTCGCTGGCCCAGGCATACCCCTGCTGCAGCGACTTGGGGCCGAGCTGCACGGAGCGGACCTCGGCGACCGGCCAGACCTCGACCGTCTCGATCGGCCAGGGCCACTTCAGCACGAGTTCGCCCTGCGACACGTCGCCGACGACGCGCCCGCCGCGCAGCCGCACGGCCTGCTCGCCCGGGCCGACCACCACGACCATGCTCATGCCGACGAGCAGCACGGCCGCGATCACCCCCAGCTTGGCCACGTTGCGCAGCAGGAGCTGGTAGCCCCAGCTGCTGGTGATGTCGAAGCCGAACTGGTAGTTGACCGCTTCGTTGATGCCGCGGACGATCGAATCGGGCGCGGCGAGCAACCCCAGCACCTTGCTGTCGAAGGCCGCGCGCGGGATCTCGCCGATCCGACGCGGACGGTAGAGGTTGAGGACGAAGTTGAGGACGATCTCGCCGGCGAGCCCGAACAGCAGGAACGGCAGGGCCTGCGCCATGCGCTCGAGCACGGTGGGCTGGTCGACGTAGCGCAGCGCGACGCCGACCGCGACGGCCAGCAGCACGATGGCATTGCCGACCATGACCCCGGCCCCGCCGCGGAGGTTCTGCCAGGCCGGCAGCGACGCCATGCCGGCGATCCAGCGGCTGAACACGAAGCACAGCAGCGCGAGGAACGCGCAGCCGGCCAGCATCCACCCGCCGTTCGCGGCGACCCGGAACGCCTCGACGCTCGGCTTGGGATCGTTCAGCGCCTCGAAGTAGCCCAGGATCCGCCAGCCGAGCAGCGTGTACGCCCCCGCCATGAGCATGCTCGCCGCGGGAACGAGCACGCGGTGCATGAGCTCGAGCCGCCGCGCGGCGACGCGCGCATCGGCGGCGCCGGCGTCGAAGACGCTCTGGCGGTCGCCCCGGGACGCCGCCAGTTCCTCGGTCTCGAGTTCCTCGAGACGCTCGAGGCGGTGCTGGTGGAAGGTGATGACCAAGGCGACCCACGCCAGCGCGCCGGTCAGCACCATGAGGCTGACCCAGGTCAGCGTGGTGTCCGACTGGACCCGGGCGAAGATGAGGACCAGGATCCCGACGACGAGCTGCAGGATGAGCCCGAATCCGGAAACGCGCGTGGCCTGTTGGTAGGCGAAGTGGTCGATCCGCATGGCTGGCACCGGGAGACCCCAAGAGGTGAGTGGGGAGGGCCTCGGACGGCGTCGAGGGAGTGTACGCAAGGCCCCGGCACCGTGCCGGGACCGAGGAGGGACGACGCCCGCGTCGCCCGGGTTCGCTTGACGCGGCCACCCCGCCCGCCGATGCTTCCTGCATGGGCCTCCTCGAGCAGCTCCTTGCCATCGCCCGCAACACGTTCCTCGAGTCGATCCGGCAGCCGGTCGCGCTCGTGGTCACGGTGGTGGCCGGACTGCTCGTCGTCATGGCGAACCCGTTCTCGGCCTACACCATGATGGACGACGACCGGATGTTCCTGGACATGAGCCTGTCGACGGTCTTCCTCTCGGGTGCGCTGCTGGCCGCCATGCTCGCGACCAACGTCGTCTCGCGCGAGATCGAGAACCGTACGGCCCTGACGGTCATCTCGAAACCCGTCGCCAGGGCGAGCGTGGTGCTGGGCAAGTACCTCGGCGCCGTCGCCGCCCTGCTCGCGTGCATGCTCTCGCTCATGCTCGTGCTCGCGCTGGTCGAACTGCATGGCGTGCAGCAGACGGTGCGCTCGCCGTACCACCTGCCGGTCATCGCCTTCGGCAGCGCGGCCGTGCTGCTTGCCTTCGGCATCGCCACCTGGTGCAACTACTTCTACGCGTCGAGCTTCGCCGCGGTGTTCATCATGTCCTCGTCACCGCTGCTCGCGCTGGCCTACGTGCTGTGCCTGCTCTTCGACACCGGGTTCGCGCCCCAGGCCTTCGGCACCGAGTTCCGGCCCGAGGTCTGGAAGGCCGGGATGCTGATGGCCCTCGGTGTTGCCGTGCTGTGCGCCGTGGCCGTGGCCGTGAGCACGAGGCTGGGCCAGGTGCTCACCGTGACCGTGACCGTGGGCACCCTCCTGGTGGGCCTCCTCAGTGACTGGTTCTTCGGCCGTACCGTCGCCGCGGGCGCCGAGAAGGCCGGCGCGTCGGCGTACTGGGCGAGCAAGGCCGCCTGGGGCCTCGTGCCCAACTTCCAGGTCTTCTGGGTCACCGATGCCGTGAACCAAGGGGTGGCGATCCCCGCGAACTACCTGGGCCTGACCGCGCTCTATGCCGCATGCTTCGTGGCCGCGGCCCTGGCGATCGGCGTGGCGCTCTTCCAGCGGCGCGAGGTCGGCTGACCGGAGCCTCGGTCCGCGCCGGGCAACGCACCGCACCCGCCCGGGAGAGCCTCAATCCCAACGCGCGACCTGGCGCTGCACGGTCGGCCGCGCAAGGAAGAGCAGCAGGCCGAACGGCACCAGCGAGACGGCGATCGAGCCGCCCACCTGGCTGATCAGCGTCATCCGACGGTTCGCGGCGGGGTCGAAGTCACCAAGGCGTTCGCGCATGCGCGGATCGTTCGAGGCCGCCAGCTGCCATTCATGGGCGAGTCGGTTGTACTCGACCTGCGTCGGCAGCAGCACCCAGGACACCACGAGCGACACGACTGCGAGCACCAGCCGCAGGACGGCCCAGCGCTGCACGCGGGCGATGCCGACGCGCCGCTGCGCCACGACGCCCAGGCCGCCCACGCCGAGCAGCACGCCGAGCCCGAGCGACACGGTTCCGCTCACGGCCAGGAACGCGAGCAGCACGAGCGGTGTCCTCGGTGGTTCACCGCCGGGCGCGGCCATCTTCATGAGCATGGGTGCGGCGAGCGCCGCAGCCACCATCAGCAGGACGAGCAGCGAGCCGAGCACGGCATACGCGAGCAGCGAAACGCCCAAGGGCATGGCCCACCTCGCCAACGGCGCGGGCACGTCCTCGGCCCTCAGCGGCCGCTCGCCCCGCGGCGGGGTCGGTGCATCGAGCACGGTCAGGTGCCGGCGCCGTCGCGCTGCTTGCGGGCCTGCTGCTGCTGGTACTTCAGCTGCTCGAGCTGCTGCTCGAGCTGCTCGGGTTCGGGGACGCGGATCTCGTAGCGCATCATCTCGGGCGCCTTCTTCCACCACTCGAGCAGCTTCTTGATGGCGTCGATGCGCTTGCCGAGGACGACGATGCCGTCACCGGTCCCGGTGCCGCCGAGCTGGTACTGGCGGAAGAGTTCGGGCACTTCCTTCTCGCACTGCTCGCAGGTGCGCTTCCACTTCTCGAACACCTTGTTGCCCGCCTCGCTCACCTCGTACTGGCCTTCGGGAACGCCCATCGCGGCGAGCAGGTCGTCGAGCGTATCGGCCGTGCCGCTGCTGAACGTGCACTTCAGCGCATTCGAGGCGTTGAGGGTCAGGTTCTCCTGCGCATTGCTCAGCTCGAACTCCCCTTCGAGCGTGTCGTAGAAGGTGACCTTGCCGGTCTCGGGGTCGATGTCGTACGAGAGCAGGTCCTCGGCGTGCACCATGGCGCGGCCGACGAACGGGCTGCGCCCGCCCATCTCGCAGGTGCGGGCGACGGCGTCTTCCCACTCCTGCGCGCCCTGCTCGACCCAGCCCTGCCCGGCGATGCGGGTGATCGAGCCCATCGAGCCGGTCTTCATGAAGTAGATCTCGGGGGCGTACATCGCGGTGAAGGCGCCGCCGGAGATCGCCTTCTCGATCCAGGCCACCAGTCGGTGACCGCCGTCGCGGATGCCCATGAGCGCGGCTTGGATCTCGGGGGTCTCGAGCACGAGACCGCCGTTGGAATTGATCTTGATGATCACGATCTGGCCGGGGCCGGCCGCGTTGGCCATGTCCTTGATCGTGTGCATGTCCTTCGCACGAAGCTGGATGCCGACGGTGCCCTCGAGCGGCAGGATGAAGATCTGCTTCTTGGACTGCTCCTCGGCCGCGGCGGCGGGCTTGGCCGCCTGCTTCTGCGTCGCGGTGGTCCCCTTCGCGGCAGTCGACGATGGCTTCGACGGTGCGGGCTTCGTGGACTGCGCGAGCACGGTGGGCGCGGGCGCGAGGGCGATCAGCGAGGCGAGGAGCGTGGAGATGGTGGTCGTCTGGATCATGGTGGTGGTCCGCAGGATCGGGGTGGTCGTGGATGGTCGAGGACGCGGGGAGCGAAGGGCCGACGCAGCGGGTTCAGCCGCCGCCGGGGCCGCCCGGCGAGCCGAAGCCGCGGCCACCTCGGCCGCCGCCGGTGCCCCCGCCGCCCTGGTTGTCCTTCTTCGCCTTGTTGCGGGCGATCTGCTCTTCCTTCCAACGGGCAATCTGGTCCTTGAGCTGGTCGAGGCTCGGGTGGCGGGTCATGCGCCACTTGGTGTAGGCCGCATTGTTCTTCTCGAGGAGCTCGACGATCTTCTCGTAGTTCCGCTTCGCGAGGTCGGTGTACTTGCCGGCATCGAGCTGCAGCTTCGACTGGGATTCCTGCCAGAGCTGCTCGGCGGTGTCGAACGCGCGGTTCCAGGCCTTGGTCCAATCAATGCTGATCTTCTCGCCGGCGCCGAACTTCGGATCCTGCTCGCTCATGACCAGCTGGTACTCCCGGAATCCCCGCAGGAACATCAGCTCGTCAAGCTCGCTGGCACTGCCGTCGGCGAGGCCGAGGTCCTCGGCCGTCTCCGCATCGAACGCCGCGAAGGCCTTCTCGCTGCCATCGACCACCCAGGTGCCGGAGGCGTCCTGCGACCAGACCAGGTCGCGGCCCTTCCACGAGGCGCTGAGCTTCAGTTCCGGGCGCATCATCGCACGGCCGATCATGATGTCGTAGCCGCCGACCTCGAACCAACCGTTGGCGATCGCGACGACCGCCTCGCGGAACTTCGCAAGCACCTGCGGATCCTCGACGCCATAGCGCTCGGCGATGCGACCGAGGCCGTCGAGCCGCGCGTTCGGCTTCATGTACAGGTCCTTGAAGGCGAAGGCCATCAGCGTGCTGAAGCCCCAGGAGTCGTGCACCCACATCAGGGTCGGCGTGCCGCGCAGTTCCTCGTCGAGCAGCTTCAGCATGCGTCGCTGGGAGTCGTCCTCGAAGACCCCCGTGCCGTCCTCGTTGCGCTCGGCGGTGTAGAAGCCTTCCTTCAGGTCCTGGCTGTCGAGCGTGAAGACGACGAGGTCGGGCTTCTTCGACTTGATGTCCTCGACGAGCTGCTTGCAGAGGTCGGGGTGGATGTCGAGGCCCCAGATGCCCTTGAACGGCGCGACGTAGACGCTTGGTCCGGACGGCGCCTGCTCGGTCGTCTCGGCAGCCGCGGGCTTCACGGCCCCCTTCGCGGGTGCGGCACCCTTGGTCGACTGGGGCTTCGTGGCGGCGGGCTTGGTGGCCGGCTTGGTCGTGTCCTTCTTGGGCGGAGCCTGGAAGGCGAGCAGCGGCAGGGCGAGGAAGGCAAGCGTCAGGGCGAGTCGGCGCATGACCGACATACTAGCGGGGCCCCCCGCCTGTTCACCCCTTCGGGCCTCCAATCAGGCCGGGTTCCGACCCCACGCCAAGGCCTGCGCCAGCGCCGCCTCGGGGCTCGCGACGAGGCCCTCGAGCTGCGCCCGGTAGACCCGATCGAGGACCGCGCCCATCGAGGGCCCGGGGCGGAGCCCGGCCGCGATCAGGTCGCCACCGGTCACCCAACGGGCCGGGGCCAGCCCGCCGGGCATCGCCGCGAACGGCTCGATCCAGCGGAGGAGCGCCTGGGCACGCGCAGGTGATTCGGCGCGCACGATGTCCAGCGCCGATTCGGTCAGCGGCGAGGCCAGCGCCAAGCGACGGTCGGCGGTGGCAGCGCCGTCGAAGGTGCCGTGCATCCACGCGACGAGCCCCATCGTCGCCTCGAGGTCGTGGGCTTCGCGATTGCTGAGCATCAGGGCTTCGACCCATCGCCCGGCGCCCCCCGTGCGGGCGCGGCGATCCAGGAGCCATGCCGCCAGGTGCGCCCCGACGGGCCGGCCATGTTCCATCGCGGCAAGCCGATCAAGCGCGCCTTCGGTGTGGGGTTCGTCGAAGACCGCCGCATCGAGCCCGAGCGACTCGACGAGCCCGGCGCCGGCGACCCGGCGCGGGTGCTCGACGATCTTGCGGACCTCGATGCCGATGCGCTCGCGGCTCACGCCGGCGAGTTCGGCCGCATGCGCGCGGATCGCCTCGGCGGTCACCGGCTCGATCGAGAGGTCGAAGCGTGCGGCGAAGCGTGCGGCCCGCAGCATGCGGAGCCGGTCCTCGCGGATGCGCTCGTGCGGCGAACCGATGGCCCGCAGCACGCGGGCCTCGACGTCGGCCCTGCCGCCGACGAAGTCGATCACCTCGCCGCTCGACGGATCCATGAACAGGCCGTTGACCGTGAAGTCGCGGCGCAGTGCATCCTCCTCGGGCGAGGCGAAGCGCACGCTGTCGGGGCGCCGTGCATCGGAGTACGGGCCGTCGGCACGGAAGGTGGCGACCTCGACGACGACGCCGCCCGAGCGCACGAGCATGACGCCGAAGGACTCCCCCACTCCCTTCGCACCCTTGAAGATCGAGGCGATCTCGTCGGGCCGGGCGCTGGTGGCGATGTCGACGTCCGCGGGCTCGAGGCCCAGCAGCCGATCGCGGACGCAGCCGCCGGCGAAATATGCGAGGTGCCCTGCATCGCGCAGGCGCGCGGCGATCGCGCGCGCGGCATCATGCGGCGTGGGGTGCGCCTGGGTCATGCGCCCGCGCGCCCCATCCGGGACCGCAGGTCCTCCTGGAGCGCAGCGATGCGGCGCTGCAGCTCGAGCATCCCCGCGGTGGGATCCCTGAAGAGTTCGGCCACCTCGTCGGCCGGGATCAGCGGGCCCGCGAGGCAGCCGATGCGACGGAACGGGCGCGGCAGCAGCCGGCCCTTCGGCCAGGCCTCGAAGGTCCCTTCGATGGCCATGGGCAGGATCGGCACGGCGGCCTTGCGGATCATGATGGACACGCCGCGCTTGAACTCCTTGAGCTCGCCGTCCTCGGATCGTGTGCCCTCCGGGAACACCAGCACCACGCGGCCGGCCTTGAGCTCGTCGATGCCCGCGCGCATGGCGGCCGCGTCGGCGCCGTCGCGATTGATCGGGATCGTGCCGAGGCTGCGGATCAGCCAGCCGAACGGACCCACGAAGAGGCTCGCCCGCCCGATCGGCGAGAAGGGCCGCTCGGCGAGGAACGTGCCGCAGACGGGCGGGTCGTAGTAGCTGCAGTGGTTGCAGACCGCGAGGAACGCACCCGTGCGGGGCAGGTTCGATCGGCCCAGGTAGAGCCTGCGGTGGACCAGCAGGAAGAACGCCTCGACCGTCAGCGTGACCAGGTCGAACCAGGTCGACTGCACCACGCCGCGCCCGGGGCACCGCCGGGCGAACTGGGTCAGGCGCACGGCGCCGTCCCCTGCGCATGACGGTGCTGCAGCGTGTGCCCCACCATCGCGCGGACGATCGACTCGAGCCGGTCGACGACCTGGTCCTGCGTCAGGTCGCTCGTGTCGACGACCTTCGCGCCCTCGGGGCAGCGCAGCGGACCGGTCGCGCGCCCGGCGTCGAGCGCATCGCGTCGGATGATCGCCGCGAGGATCGCCGCCTCATCGACGCGATCGCCGCCGGCGGAAAGCTGCTCGCAGCGCCTGCGGGCGCGGACCTCGGGGCGTGCATCGAGGTAGATCCGCACCGGCGCATGCGGGAAGACCACGCTGCCCTGGTCGCGGCCCTCGGTGACGAGCCACGGGTGTGCCGTCGCGATGCGGCGCTGTGCCAGCACCAGGCGCTCGCGGACCTGACGGTGCGCCGCCACGTGCGACACATGCTCGGTCACCTGCTGGGAGCGGATGGCATCGCTCACGTCGCGGCCGTCGAGGAGCACGCGGGGCGGATTCATCGCGAAGTCGAAGTCGACCACGCACCCGCGCGTGGCCCTGTCGACGGCCTCGTCATCCTGCGTGGGCACGCCCAGCGAGAGCGCGTGCAGCGTGAGGGCGCGGTACATCGCGCCGGTGTCGAGCATGTCCAGTCCGAGTCGGGCGGCCAGCGACGACGCGACCGAACTCTTGCCCGTCCCGGCGGGGCCGTCGATCGTGATGACGACCCCGTCGATCATTCCTCGTCGCCTCCGACGGCGGCCACCGGGTCATCCTCGTCGTCGGCCTCGCGCTCGGCGAGCAGTTCGGTGAGCATGGCCACCGCCTTCTCGATGGGCGCGACCGGGTCGGCCGAACCCACGTAGTCGATGCAGAGCGTGTTGCCGTAGCCCACGGACTGGATCGCGCTGACGGCATCCGCCAGATCCCACTCCTTGTGCGTGCCGGCGCGCGTGAAGGTCTTCACGGTGGCCTCGATCGCGGCGCTCGCGTACGGCGCGACCCGTCGCAGCGCACCCTGCAGGTCGCCCGAGCCGTGCGCGTAGGCGAAGCTCGGCAGCGCACCGATCCGGAAGCCGCCGACCTTCTTGATGAGTTCGGCGTAGGCGGCGGCGTCGGCGAGCACCGGATCCGAGGGGCGCAGCAGCGTGTTCACGTCCATGCGCTCGATGCGGATCCGATGGCGGTGGGCGTCATCCCCACCGAGTTGCAGCCGAGCGACTGCGCCGCACCGGCGAAGGCGAAGAGCCGCTCGCCGCACTTGGCCGTCTCGCGCAGGAAGTCGATGGGCTGGTCGTCGACGAGCACCAGGATCGGGCAGCCCGCCTTGTCGGCGCGATCACGGAGCCGCTCGAGGTCGGTCCGGGTCTTGCCGCGCAGCATGGCCGCCGGCAGGTTCATGCCGCGCAGCCCCAGGTGCTCTGCCGCGAAGCGCGGGACATCGAGCAGGTCGGCCGGGGCCGGTCCCTTCTGGACCTTTCCCGGGGCGATGCAGGCTGCGTTGATCGTGAGGATGGTCTGAACGTGCACGGCTCGTGGATCCCGGGCGGAGTCTAGCAAGGTGCCGCGCTATGCTTGGAGCCCCACTTCCCACGGAGATCCAGGAGCCACCATGTCCAGCCCATCGACCTGCCGCTTCACCGACTCGCACGAATGGTTCCGCGCCGAAGGCGACACGGTCACCGTCGGCATCACGCAGTTCGCCGCCAACGAACTCACCGACATCACCTTCGTCGGGATGAAGCCTGCCGGCACCGCCGTGACCAGCGGCGCCAGCCTGGGCGAGGTCGAGTCGGTCAAGACGACCAGCGACATCTACTCGGCGCTCGCCGGCACGATCGTCGAGGTCAACGCTGCCGCGACGAGCGACCCCTCGCTGCTGAACTCCGATCCCTTCGGCAAGGGCTGGCTCGTGAAGCTCAAGGTGTCCGACACCTCGGCGCTGGACCGGCTCATGGACAGCGCCACCTATGACGCCAAGCACCCCGTCGGCTGAGGCCAGGGCGGCCGCCGCCCCATCGCACGCCGACCCGGCATCGACCGTCGGGCTGTCGCTGTCGCGCGTCGTCAAGAGCTACCGGCAGGGCCGTCGCGCCGTGCAGGCGCTGCGCGGCGTCGACCTGCAGATCGACGGACCGGGCTTCTACGGCATCATGGGTGCCAGCGGCAGCGGCAAGAGCACGCTGCTGCACCTGCTCGGCGGGCTCGACCGCCCCGACTCGGGCTCGATCACCGTGGCCGGCCACCGCCTGGAATCGATGGACGAGTCGGCGCTCACGCTCTTCCGTCGCCGCGCGATCGGCATCGTCTTCCAGCAGTTCAACCTGCTGCCGACGCTGGATGCCCTGAACAACGTCATCCTGCCCGGTGTGCTCGACGGCCGTCCGCGGGCCGAACTCGAGGTGCGTGGGCTCGCCCTGCTCGAGGAACTCGGCCTGGGCGCCCGCGCCGACCACCGCCCCGAGGCGATGAGCGGCGGTGAGCAGC
>JBEGNG010000022.1:0-11371 GCA_041182645.1 Planctomycetota bacterium | reverse complement strand
GCGCGCGAAGAATCTGCGCGCTTCCGCCATCCTCCCGTTCCGCCCGAGGCCGCGCGGCGGCAACCCTTCCTGCACGCTCCATCGGAGTTCCGTGCCCTCCACCCTAGGATCCAGACCATGACCAGCATGACCGTCGTCCGACTGTGCGCCATCGCGCTGACCGCTTCCGTCACCTTGCTGAGCGAGGTCGTCGTCGCGATCCCCCAGGATGCCCCGGCGGGCCAGCAGGGCGGTCAGGGTGGTGGCCAAGGCGGCGGCCGTGACGGTCAAGGCGGCGGCCGTGATGGTCAAGGCGGTGGCCGTGATGGTCAAGGCGGCGGCCAGCGCCGTCAGCGTCGTGACCAGCAGGCAGGGCAGGGCCAGCAGGATGGTGGCCAGGCTGCTCCGCCCCCGCAGGGCGACCGTGGCCAGGGCGGCCAGGGCGGTCAGGGCGGCGGCGGCCAGGGCGGTCGCGGCGGATTCGGCGGCGGCGGCATGGGTCGCATGGGCGGGATGGGCGGCCTCATGCGCCAGTTCACCAGCCGCATGGAGCCCGACTTCATGAAGCGCGACGTGCCGGTCATCCAGGAGCAGCTCAAGCTCGACGACGGCCAGGTCACGGTCGTCGAGACCTTCATCACCGACTACGCCGATGCCTTCGAGCCGCTGGCCGAGGAAACCCGCACGGTCATGCAGGACTCGATGCGCTCGATCATGCAGTCGTTCATGGGCGGCGGCATGCAGGAGCGCATGCGCGACCTCTTCGACGGCGTGCAGAAGGACATGGAGCAGCTGCAGCAGGAGAACGGCGGCGCCGAGGTCGACCCCGAGGTGCGCCGCAAGCTCTTCCAGGAGCGCATGGACAAGCTGCAGCAGGACATCACCGCCGAGCGCGCAGCCAACGGCCAGGACGCCGAGCAGCGCCGCATCATGCAGGAGATCGTCGAGGCCAGCAACCGCTTCCTCTCGAAGAAGGTCGAGATGCGCAAGGAACTCGTCGACGGCGTGAAGGGCGTGCTCCGCCCCGAGCAGCTGGCGAACTGGGATGCCTTCGAGCGCTTCCTGCGCCGCGAGCGCGCGATGGGCAACGGCATCCTCAGCGGCGAGTCGACCAACCTGATCTTCGTGCTCGACGACGCCGACCTCACCCAGGCCGGCATCGACGCCACCAAGGCGATCCTCGACAACTACGAACTGCAGCTCGATGGTGCGCTCAAGGCCCGCGACGAGTTCCTCGAGTCGAGCGAACCCCGGCTGCTCAAGTCGATGCTCGACGCCAACACGGCCGAGTCGACCCGCATCGTCGACCAGCAGATCTCCATGCGCAAGGCCGTGCGCGACGTGAACGAGCGCTTCCGCACCGAGATCACGCAGGCGCTCCCTGCCGAGGACGGCGCCAGGTTCAACCTCGCCGCGCTCAAGGCCGGCTACCAGCGCACCTACGCCACCACCGCCACGCAGCGCATGTTCGAGGAGGCGTCGAAGATCGAGGGCCTCTCGGCCGAGACGGTCGCGGCCATCACCGACCTGGGGTCGCAGTACGAGCGTGAGCTGATGGCGATCAACGACCGCATCGTGTCGGCGACCAAGAAGCAGGAGGTCGACCGCACCAAGGAGGACATGGAGCGCGGCCTGTCCATGATGAACGGCACCGGCTCCTGGTCGAGCATGATGGGTCGTGGCCGTGGCGGCGACCAGGGCCAGCCCGACCCGGTCCGCGATGCGTTCGACGACCGCGCCAAGCTCGCCGAGAGCTACCAGTCCCGCCTGAAGGCGCTGCTCACCCCTGAGCAGTTCGAGGCGCTGCCGAAGGCCAACGAGCGCGGCGGGCGCGGCGGCATGGGCGGTGGGCCGGGCGGCATGGGCGGCAACTTCGGCAGCGGCAAGATCAGCGAGATGCCCGAGCAGTTCCAGGAGCGCGCCAAGGAGTTCGACGCGAACAAGGACGGCACGCTCGACGAGGGCGAGCGCCAGAAGATGTTCGAGGACTTCCGCAACCGCTTCCGCGGCGGCCAGGGCGGTGGCCAGGGCGGCGGCCAGGGCGGCCGAGCCGGCGACAACGGCGCCTGACCGCAGCACGCCGCCCCGCGATCAGCCATACTCCCGTGCATGGACGCGCACGGACGCTCGTTCCCGGAACGCCTCGCCATCGAGGAAGTGCTGCGCTGGATGCGCGGTGCATTCCTCAATGACCACCACGGCTTCGGGCATTCCCCGGACGACTGCTTCCAGCGCGCCTGCGACATCCTGCGCACGCAGGCCGAGTCGGCGCTGGCCACCTGCGCCATGCGCGGCGGCGGCACGCTCGACCGCACCGCCGCCGCATCGCGCACGAAGGACCTGCTCGCCGAGCTCGGCCGGGCACGCCCCGCCATCGCGGCACTGATCGCCAGCGACGTGCAGGCGGCCTTCGATCGCGACCCCGCGGCGCGCTGTGCCGACGAGATCCAGATCTGCTACCCGGGCGTGCGGGCGCTGCTGACGCACCGCATCGCGCACGTGCTGTGGCGGCTCGACCTGCCCGTGATCCCACGGCTCATGGGCGAGATCGCGCATTCCGAGACCGGCATCGACCTGCATCCCGGCGCCACCATCGGCGAGGGCTTCTTCATCGACCACGGCACCGGCGTCGTGATCGGCGAGACCACGGTGATCGGCCGGCAGTGCACGATCTACCAGGGGGTCACGCTCGGCGCCCTGCGCTTCCCGACGGATGATGCCGGCCGCGCGGTGAAGGGCGAGCGCCGCCATCCGACGCTCGAGGACGGCGTGACCGTCTATGCCAACGCGACGATCCTCGGCGGCACCACGGTCATCGGTGCGGGAAGCACCGTGGCCGGTGGCGTCTTCGTGACCGAGAGCATCCCCCCGGGCAGCGTGGTGCATGCCGCGAAGCTCGACGTGACGGTGAAGCCGCGGCGGTCATCGTCGTGAACGGTCCGGCGCACCCGTCGCGCGTTGCCGCAGGTGATGGACCCGCGCCCGGCAGCGACGGACCGCAGGCATCGACCGCGCGGGCGCCGTGGGCATCCATCGCCGGCACGGCATTCATGTCGGGGCTTGCGTACACGGTCGTCAACGACGGCGTGTCCGCGTGGCTCGCCGCACGGCAGGTCACGCCGGTCGTCATCGGCCTCTTCGCACTCTGCTCGCTGCCCTACGGCCTCAAGTGGATCTGGGCACCGCTGCTCGATCGCTTCCATGCACCGCTCATCGGCCGGGGGCGGCGTCGCGTGGGCTGGCTCATGCTGCTCGGCGCGCTCTGCGCCGCATTGCTCGCGGCCGCCGGCATCGCCGGGCCGCACGCGCCCATGCCGGCGGGCGATGCCGTCGTCGATGCCGATGCCGGCTGGCTGGATCGCCTGTCGTTGGCGTTCGATGAGCTCTCCCGCGGGGGGTTGTGGGGCTTCGCACTCATCGTCTTCGCGCTCAGCCTCGCATCCGCCAGCCTCGATGTCGTGGTCGATGCGTTCCGCACCGACTCGGTGTCGAGGGCGCAGCTGGGCCGTGCCGCGAGCGTCTTCGTGGCGTGCTTCCGCATCGCGAGCCTCGTGGGCGGTGCGGGTTCGCTGCTGGTGGCTTCGCGCCTGGGCTGGCAGGCGGCATTCATCATGGCCGCCGTCGTGTTGGCTGCCGTGACCGTGGGCGTGGCGTTCGCGCCCGAGCCTCGTGACGGCGAGCCATCGTCGTTCCTCGACGCCGTCATCGGTCCCGTCCGGACCTTCGCGCGGCAGTGGGGCATCATGGCCGCCGCGCTCGCCGCGTTCGTGCTCATGTTCCGGCTGCCCGACCTGGTGGGCAACCGCATGGTCGGTCCGTTCCTGATCCAGGACCTCGGCTTCACGCTCGAGGAGATCGGCTGGATCCGGCAGTTCCTGGGCTTCGGCTTCACGATCGCGGGCGCAGCGCTGGGCGGCGTGGTGATCGCGCGGCTGGGCATCGCGCGCAGCATGCTCCTCTTCGGTGTGCTGCAGGCCGCGAGCAACCTCGGCTGGGTCTGGCTCGATCACGCGGGCAAGGATCGTGCCGCCTTGCTGGCCGCGGTCGCCGTCGAGAATGCCTGCAACGGCATGGTCGGCACGGTCTTCGTGGCCTTCCTCATGAGCCTCTGCGACCATCGCTACAGCGCCGCGCAGTACGCCATCCTCACCGGCCTCATGTTCCTGGCGGCGAGCCTGGTGGGTTCGGTGAGCGGTGCGTTGCTGTCGGTCTGTGAAGGATGGCCCGGCCTGCTCGGCGGCTACTCGGGCTTCTTCCTCATGACGATCGTCATGGGCCTGCCCGGCATCGCGATGGTGCCGTGGATCACCCGACGGGCGGCTGCCCATCCTGCCGCGGCGTGAGCCCGCGCTGACGGATGGTGTCGTAGGCGCTCGCGAGCAGGCCCACGAGCCGGAAGCGGCCGCCGAGGCTGCTCGGCCCGAGCCGTCGCAGCAGCGCATGGGGCACGTGCTGGGGCGCGGCCGCCTCGTCGAGCTCGGCGAGCGCACGGCCCGGACGCCAGAAGTCGTGCAGCTGGTCCGTGATCGGCGGCAGTTCGGGTGGGTGCTGGGCGATCGGCGGTGGGTTGTGCGCGCTCTGCACGCCGCGGCTGGTCAGCGCACGGTGCTCCTGGATCCGCTCGAGCAGTCGCTCACCCGCCAGCCCGCGCAGCGTGAACAGCACGAGCGGGTCGACCTCGATGCGCTCGGCGAGGATGCAGGCCGCGGCATGCACGTGCTTGCACGGCTTCGGCTCCTTGCAGGCGCACTCGACGATCGGGTCGGCAGCCTTGAGCCCAGCAGGGAACAGCCGCAGCCCGAGTCCCGCCACGATCCGCTCCGCACCCTGGGGCAGTTCGCCCGTGAGCAGGCGCGCTGCGTGGATCGCCTCCTGCGACATCGCCGCGACGACGGCGGTCCATTGCTCGCCCGTCCAGGGGTGGAACGTCATCGAGCATTCGTACGGGCGCGTGGCACGGCCCTGCACCTTCATGCGCGCGACGCCCGGCTGCACCTCCATCGTGACGACCTGCCCGCTCTGCGCATACTGCAGGCCCTCGGCACGCACGGCTTCGGCGAAGCCCGCGTCCATGCCCTTGAACCATGCCTGCGCCCACCAGGGGAATCCCTCCAACCCGGCCTTGCGGCGAAGGCGGATGCCGTGGTGCACGCGGCGCGGGTGCTCGGCGCGCCGTGGCTGGAAGCCCTGCTCGGGGCGGGTCCGCGCGGCATCGGCCTGCGCGGGCGCCTCGATCTGGGGCGACTCGGGTGCATCGCTCCGGTCCTGGTCCTGCTCCACCGCGGCCATCGGCGGCTCGATCACCTTGGGCGTGATGCGGCGGGGCTCGATCGCCTTCGGCGCGCGCGTCCCCGCAGCGGGCTTGGCAGCGGGCTTCGCAGGCGCCGAGGGCTTCGCCGCGGCAGCGGGCTTCGCCGCGGCAGCAGGCTTCGCCGCGGCAGCAGGCTTGGCCGCCGGCTTCTTCGCAGGTCGCGTCATGATGCCTCCGCCTCGATCAGGCTCGAGCGCCGCAGCGTGAGGATGTCCCGCAGCTGCGAGGTGCTCATTTCCGTCAGCCACTGGTCGCCCGCGCTGATGATCTGCGTGGCCAGCTCGGTCTTCTGCTCGATCATCTGGTCGATGCGCTCCTCGAGCGTGCCTTCGCAGACGAACTTGTGCACGTTGACCGTGCGGCTCTGGCCGATGCGGAACGCACGGTCGGTCGCCTGGTTCTCGACGGCCGGGTTCCACCAGCGGTCGAAGTGGAACACGTAGTTCGCCGCGGTCAGGTTCAGGCCGACGCCGCCGGCCTTCAGGCTGAGCACGAACACGGGGCACGTCGGATCCTCGCTCTGGAAGCGCTCGACGAGCTTGTCGCGCTTGGCCTGCGGCGTGCCGCCGTGCAGGAAGAGCGCCTCGGTGTCGAGTTCCTTGCGCAGCATCGCCACGAGCAGGTGGCCCATCTGGCGGTACTGCGTGAAGACCAGCGCGCGGTGACCGCTCGCCACGACCTCCTCGAGCAGCTGCACGAGCCGGTGCGCCTTGCCGCTGCGGGCCGCCACGAGCGCGCTCTCGGCGAGCATGCCGCGGTCGCCGCCGTCGATGGCGCCCTCGGTGGCCTCCTCCTCGGCGTCGATGCCGTCCTTGGAGAAGCCCTCGCGCAGGAAGTGCGCCGGGTGGTTGCAGATCTGCTTGAGCTTCACGAGCGCACTGAGCACGAGCCCCCGGCGCTGGATGCCCTCGGCGCGGTCGACCTTCGCCAGCATCTCGTTGACGACCGAGTCGTACAGGCGGGCCTGTTCCTCGGAGAGCGGCACGAGCGCCTTCGTCTCGACCAGGGGCGGCAGGTCAGTGATGACCTTCGGGTCGGTCTTGAGCCGGCGCAGCACGAACGGCCGCACCAGCGATCGCAGCCGCTCGGTCTGCGTGCGGTCGCGGTGGCGCTCGACCGGCAGCGCGAAGCGCTTGCGGAACTCGCCCTGCGTCCCGAGGTAGCCGGGGCAGCAGAACTCCATGATGCTCCAGAGTTCCGTGAGGCGGTTCTCCACGGGGGTGCCCGTGAGCGCCACGCGGTGGTCGGCCTCGAGCGAGCGGATCGCCGCGGTCTGCTTGGTCGGTGGGTTCTTGATGTGCTGGGCCTCGTCGAGCACCACGCGGCGCCAGGGGATGCGCTGCATGAGTTCCTTGTCGCGCACCACGATCGCGTAGGTCGTGATGACGACGTCGGTGTTGCGGGCGGCCTGCTCGAACCGTTCGCCCATGGGGCGCTCCAGCCCGTGCTGCACGTGCATGCGCAGGTTGGGCGCGAAGCGCGCGAGTTCGCGCTGCCAGTTGCCGAGCACGCTCATCGGCGCGACCAGCAGCGTCGGGCCGACCGGCGCCGGCGCCGCGACCTGGCGCTCGTGCAGGAGCAGCGCGATGAGCTGGATCGTCTTGCCAAGGCCCATGTCGTCCGCGAGCACCGCGCCGAGCCGGTACTTGTCGAGGAACGCCAGCCAGCTCACGCCGGCCAGCTGGTACGGGCGCAGCGAACCCTGGAAGCCCGCGGGCTGCTCGAGCATCTGCAGCGATTCCGCGCCGGCCCGCGCGCCGAAGATCTCGGCGACCCAACCCGTCGCATCCATGCCCAGGATCGGCATGCCGACCGGGCCATCGATCCCGTGCGCCATGCGCAGCGCATCGACGAGCGTCATGCTGCCGCCCGGGTGTTCGCGCAGGAACTGCACCGCGCCCTGGAAGTCCTCGGGCCGGATCTCGACCCATTGGCCGTTCACGCGCACGAGCGGCGATCCCTGCTTCGCCAGTGCCTCGAATGCCTCGAGCGAGATCGGCGCGTCGCCGACGGCGATCTGCCAGCGGTAGTCGACGAGCGACTGCAGGCCCAGCGCACCCGTGCTCGCACCGGCGCCGCTGCTGCCCGATGGCTCCGACTCGCCGCCGTGGATCATCAATCGTGCCCCGAGCCGGCTCGCCGGCTGGCCCCACCAATCGGGCACGATCACCTCGAAGCCGGCCTCGAGCAGCACGGGCCTGATCTCGGCCAGCAGCGCATAGGCCTGCTTCGTCGTCAGGTCCATGCCGCAGGGGTCGCTCTCCTCGAGCGATTCCTCGAGCGCGGTCCAGATGCGGCTTGCACGCGAGAGCTCGGCCAGGAGCAGTGCGCCCATCTCCTCGGCGCGCGCGGCGTTCTTCGCCTGCTTGCTGCCGCTGGCCTTGGCCCAGATCTGCTCGGCATCCACGGTGGTGGTCCCGGCCGGATCCGCCAGGTGGAACGAGCAGTGCCACAGCGCATCGACGGCCGTCTCGTCGCCCGGCGGCGGCTCGTGCAGTTCGAACCGCAGTCGCCAGGCGGAACTCTCGTTCACGTCCTCGAGGTTGCCGATCCAGCCACGCACGAGCTTGAGCAGGCTCTGGTCGACGGCCTTGGGCTGCACCACCGAGTCGCCGCGGTCCAGCAGTCCGGCCAGCCAGGCAACGTGGGGGTCGGCTGCCTGGTCGGCGCCCTCGATCGCCTCGATGTAGGTCTCGGCCGAGAGTGCCTCGCGGACCTGCGCGTCGACGATCCGCCCCAGGCAATCCTCGATCAGGGCCCAGGCCCCGGAACCGCCGGCGGAATAGCCCTCGTCGCCCACGGCTCGGGCACTGGCCGGGATGCTCGTGAGGAGTCGCTCCAGGCGGGTGTTCCACTCGGCATCGTGCATCCAGGGCTGCCAGGCCGCATGCAGCGCCCCGGTCCGCTCCTGGCGAAGCGATGGGACCACGCGTTGGTCGGCGATCAGGTCCGCGGCGAGCGTGCCGACGGCATGCCACCAGCGGGTCTCGTGCCCCAGTTCGATCGCGTGGTGACCGTGGTCGTCCTGGTGCAGGGCGAGCAACACGCCGAGTGCATCGCGCGCAGCGATCGTGATCGAGGGCACGCGCGTCGTGGCGAGTTGGAGGTCCTCATCCCCGTCGAGCGACGTCCCCAGCAGTGCGGCCAGGCGGCTCGAGGCCAACGGGACCGCGCCATCGGCGAGCGGGCGGTGGGGCAGCAGCAGGGAGAGTTCGGCCGGTGTGGCGTGCGCGCCCGTCGGCAGGATCCCGGCCTCGCGCACGGCGTGCTCCAGGTCCGTGGCGCCGGCGACGAACGTGTGCGCTCCCGCATCGGTCACCGCAGGGTTCTGCCGTGCGCGGCCAAGGTCCTCGGCCCAAAGGTGGAGGGCGTGGCCAGACCAATTGCAGTGGAGGACAAGCATCGTGGGGGAGTGATCCGAGTGATCGCGCTGGGGATCGAACCCAGGACCTAGTGATTAAAAGTCACTTGCTCTACCGGCTGAGCTACGCGATCCGAAGGGGGAACGATGGTAGCCGGGACGGGCCGAAGGAACGGCAAGGGAGTTGGAAAGGGGCGCTTTATCGACCAGATTCCCGGCTGGCATGAAGTTCCGGGGGCTCCGGGCGGGCATATTCGCGCAAGTGTGTCCGGGCTATTGACTTGGGCAAGGTGAAATAACACATTTGCGGTGCATAAGGCGGGTTCTTTGAACCTTGACGACTCGCCGTCCGATCAATGGGTGTCCGATTCTCGGTCACGACCAGGTAACACCATGCACGACAGCAATCCCCTCATCGGCCAGTTCCTGACCTACCTCATCGACGAGCGGCACTTCAGCCCGTACACCAGTCGGTGCTATGGCCTCGACCTGCGCCAGTTCGCCGAGTACCTGACGGCCGAGCACTCGATCCCCGGCAACCAGGCCGCCGAGGAGGCGAGCCTGAAGACCCGCAACCCGTCGGCCAAGAAGACGGTCACGGACTGGCTGCTCCTGGGCGACGTCGAGGTCATCCGTGCCTACCTGACCAAGATGGCCGAGCAGAACTACTCGCCGGCCACGACCGCCCGCAAGATCGCCACCCTGCGCAGCTTCCACAAGTGGATGGAGAAGCGCGGCTACATCGGCTCGAACCCCATGACCCTGATCCGCACGCCCAAGCAGCCGCGCCGGCTGCCGAAGGCGATCAGCGTCGACCAGATCGAGAAGCTCCTGGCCGCACCGAGCGACGGCGAGGTCCTGGGTGCGCGCGACCGCGCGATCCTGGAAACCCTGTACTCGACCGGCATCCGAGTGAGCGAAGTCGTCGGCATCAACCGTGCCGACGTCGACATCGAGCGCCAGCAGATCATCATCCGAGGCAAGGGCCGCCGTGAGCGCGTGGTTCCGCTGGGCGTGCATGCGTTGGGCTCGATCGGCAAGTACCTGACCATGATCGAGTCCGAACGCGGCCCGCTCGCGCCCACCAGCCCGCTCTTCGTGAACAAGCACGGCACCCGGCTTTCCAGCCGCTCGGTCCGCCGCAAGGTCGCGAAGTACCTCGAGCAGGCCGGCCTGGATCCGGACATCAGCCCGCACACCATCCGCCACTCGTTCGCCACGCACCTGCTCGACAATGGTGCGGACCTGCGTGCGGTGCAGGAGCTCCTGGGCCACCAGAGCCTCAGTTCCACCCAGATCTACACCCACCTCACCACGCAGAAGATGCGCGATGCCTACGACCGCGCGCATCCGCGCGCCGAGGCAGGCTGATCCGGCATGGCCGAGTCGGCGCGCACCCCACGAGCGCGCCGGCGCACGGCCGGGGTTGGTGCACGGGTGCGTCGTGAGGCCACGACGGATGAGCGCCCCGCACGCGGTGGTACGCAGCAGGTGCGGCTCCTCCACGGCGATTGCCTCGATCTCCTGCCGCGGCTCGAACCGCGGCAGTTTCATGTCTGCTGCATCGATCCGCCGTTCAATACGGGGTCGGCCAAGCGCAGCGTGCGCAGCGGAACAGCACTCTCGTATCGCGATTCCTTCGGCGGGCTCGATGCCTACATCGAGTGGATGCGCCCGCGCCTGCAGGCGATCCACCGTGTGCTCCGTGACGACGGCACCGTGCTGGTGCACTGTGATTGGCGGGCGAGCCACCGCATCCGCGTGCTGCTCGACGAGGTCTTCGGCGAGCGCCGGTTCCTGAACCACCTGGTGTGGCAGTACGGGCTCGGCGGGTCCAGCCCGCGCATGTTCGCGCGCAAGCACGACGACCTGCTCTGGTACGCCAAGGGCGATGACTGGTGGTTCGATGCGCCGCGCGTGCCGGCGACGAGCCAGCGTCTGAAGGGTCAGACGAAGAAGGCGACCGACGTGCTCGAGGTGCCATCGATCAACAACATGGCCAAGGAGCGCGTGGGCTGGCCGACGCAGAAGCCGCTGGCGCTGCTCGAGCTGCTGGTTGGCGCGTGCTGCCCACCGGGCGGCGCGGTGCTCGACTGCTTCTGCGGCAGCGGCACCACGCTGGTGGCCGCGTCGCGGCTGGGCCGCACGGCGGTCGGCATCGATGCCGATGCACGCGCGATCGCGCTGGCGCGGCGGCGGTTGGGCTGAATCGCTCGGTGTGGACAACTCGCGGCGTGGAAATCATTCCAAAATAAATTGCGCGTTCGTACGGGCTGTGGCGGATCAACCCAACATCGTCGGGAGTCGGTCCGGCGGCGGGCCACCGAGCGGGTGAATGGCCCGTCCTGTGCGCCTGCGCCGCGCGTGAAGGCCAAGTGCCCATTCACCCAACATCATCCTGAATGAAGGCGTTGAACCGGATCGGACAAAGCCTGCACGTTGAAGCGGATCAAAATCGCGCATGGGTGCCATTGACAGACTCCTGCACTGCCCTACCGTGGCGATGTCGGGTTCGGTACTCGCATTCGTCCATGTCGGACGGGTGACGCAGGTGCTTTCGGGTCGTCCAGCCACGAAGCGATTGCTCGTGGTGGGCGCACCTCCCTACGGCCAATCCATTGGCCTGTACCCGGGTTGTGCATCGAGTCACTGCTGAAAGGCATTCACATGCTGTGCTTTGTCGCTTCCGTGCGCGCTTGCGCGCTTCCTGTCTCCGTGCT
>JBEGNG010000021.1:0-11738 GCA_041182645.1 Planctomycetota bacterium | reverse complement strand
GTCTTCCAGGTGACGATCGGGCTCGAACGCAAATGAGCGGCCTGGCCGGGCGCGGGCCCGGTGGGCGGTCTAGGCTTTCCCCGTGACCACCACCACCATCGAACGCGGCTGCATCGGCAGCGAGTCCACCACGCAGGGCATCACGGTCCGTGTGCAGCCGTCCTGGCTTGCGCGCGAGAGCAGCCCGGCGCATGGACGGTGGGTCTTCTCGTACCAGGTGCAGGTCATCAACGGTTCGGACGCGCCGGTGAAGCTCGTCGCGCGCCGTTGGAGATGCGGACGGCGACAGCCACGTCGTCGAGGGCGAGGGCGTCGTCGGCCAGCAGCCGCGATTGGCTCCCGGCGAGTCGTTCCGCTACGGCAGCTACTGCCCGCTCGCGACCGAGTGGGGCACGATGGAGGGCACCTTCACGATGCTGCGCGAGGACGGATCCCGCTTCGAGGCGCAGGTGCGACGCTTCTACCTCGTCGGCTCGCCGGAGTGAGCGGGGCCGCAGCGGTCGCGCGACGGCGTCGCCGGCCGTGCGCATCGTGGTAGAACCCGCCCATGGCCCGTGACCCAGTGATCGCGATCGTCGGTGCCACCGGTGCGGTGGGCGTGGAGTTCCTCGAACTCATCGAGCGCCGCGGCGTGCGGTTCAGCGAGCTGCGGCTCCTGGCGAGCGCACGCAGTGCGGGCACCACCATGCGCTGCGGAAGCGGGTCGTTCACGGTCGCCGAGGCGACGCCGTCCTCGTTCGAGGGCGTCGACGTGGCGCTCTTCAGCGCAGGCAAGGGCGTGAGCCAGGCGCTCGCCCCCGCGGCGGTTCGTGCCGGGGCCTGGGTCATCGACAATTCGAGCGCCTTCCGCATGCAGGAGGGCGTGCCGCTCGTGGTGCCCGAGGTCAACGCGCACGAACTCGACGCGCTCGCCGCACCATGCATCGTCGCGAATCCCAACTGCAGCACGATCATCGCGCTCGTCGCGGTCACGCCGCTGCACCGCGCCGTGCGCGTGGAGCGCATGGTGGTGAGCACCTACCAGGCCGCGAGCGGTGCGGGTGCGGCCGCCATGCGCGAACTCGAGGGCCAGGCTCGCGAGTTCGCCGACGGCCGTGGGTACACGACCGAGGTCTTCGGCCGCCAGTACCTCTTCAACGTCTTCAGCCACAACAGCGCGGTCGGCGCCGACGGCTACAACGAGGAGGAGCGCAAGCTGCTCCAGGAGACGCGCAAGATCTGGGCCGACCCGTCGGTGCGCGTGACCGCGACCTGCGTGCGCGTGCCGGTCCTGCGCGCGCACTGCGAGGCGATCAACCTCTCGTTCGCGGGCGAGATGCCCGAGTCGCGCGTGCGCGACCTGCTGGCCTCCGCTCCCGGCGTGCGGGTGGTCGATGACCGTGCCGCCAACCGGTTCCCCGAACCGATCGACGCGGCCGGCCAGGATGACGTGCTCGTCGGCCGCATCCGCCAGGACTGGAGCCAGCATGACCGTCGGGGCATCGACCTCTTCGTGGCGGGCGACCAGATCCGCAAGGGCGCGGCGCTCAACGCGATCCAGATCGCGGAGCGGCTGGTGGCGCAGGGCAAGGTCGGCGCCGCCATGGTGCGCTGAGCGGGCGTCGACCAGTTCAGCCGTGGACCATCGCCGGTGGCCGTGCAGGCTGCGTGACGGGCACGGAGTCCATCAGGTGGATGCTGCGCCAAGTTCAATCCTGGTCCTGTGCCGCTGGCTGACGCGGATGCGCCTGGCCTTGCCGGTCAGTTCGAGGTTGTCGAGGGCCGCACGCACCTGCGCGCGGGAACCGCCGGCCCGGCGGGCAAGCTCAAGTTCGCTGTGTCCCGCATCGGCATCGTGCCGCAAGGCAGCGAGCACCGAGGCCCGCAGATCCCCGCGGAAGTCCGCGCGGGCCACGAGTTCGGGGTTCGTGGCGAACATCCATGATGCGGGGCGCAAGGCGTCGTCCTTGAACTCGAATTCCTCACACCAGACGCCCCACCGCCGCGACAGTGCCGATGCACGCCTGGCAGCCCGGGCGGCCAGCAGTGGATTCGAGCGTTCGATGTCGAACAAGGGCCGTGGATCAGGCTCGGCATGCAGATCGCGCACCACGGATGCGAACCGGGGTGGGTGCGTGCCGCCTTGGGCGATGGAAAGCAGCAGTCCCAGGACCGGGCGTTGGTCGGTGTGCAGCTCCCGACTGACGAGGCTGCGCAGTCGATGCTTGGCGACCAGCTCCCCGAAGCCGTGGAGCCAGGTGGCAGCGAGGATGAACAGCCGAGGCATCCGCGCAGCGCACTCGGCGGTCTGAAGGATCAGGCGTTCCAGGTCAGGCGTCGTGGGGTGTGGCGCGACATCCACGCCGATGCCGACGCGGGCCCACTGCGCCAGCACGTGGTCGAGGTCAGCGGCCACGGCACTCCTCCTCGAGGATGGCCAGCAAGGCCGATGCCTCACGGATTTCATCGTCATGGGTGCCACCCGTCGCAAGCGTGCCGAGGTAGCGCCGAACGAAGTCGACGTCATCGCGGGTCAGGCGCAGCGCGCGCAGGTCTTCGACATCCTGTGGCCGGCCGGCGAGCACCTTCATGGCGGCGAGGTCGGATCGACCGATGCTGAAGACGCGCAAGCGCCCCCACATGCCGACCCAGACCCTGCGGGATCGCCAGTCCCGTGGCAACGCGTCACGTCGGAGCTGCACGTCGCTGTTCAGCCATGACGATGGAAGGCCCAGTTCGGACGCCATGGCCCTGGCAGCATCTTCGAGGGGGCCCAGTGCCTCGTCCGGGCTGGCGAGCATCACGTCGCAGTCGATGGTCGTGCGGGAGCGTGGCAACACTCCACTGAGCATGCCGGCTGCTCCGCCGACCAGCAACAGTTCGACATCGATCGGATACGCAAAGCGCGTTCCGAGCCGGTGCAGGGCACGTTCGATGGCTGCCGCGTCCATGTGACGGTCAAACCATACACTTCAGGTGCCAACAGAGACGCTTCAGACGATCTTTTGCGTCAGAAGTGAGGTGTTCTCGGACTCATCGTGCGGCCGGCTCCCGCGGCTCGCGGCCGAGGAGCTGGGCCAGCGCGGTGCCGGGGTCGGGCTGGCGCAAGAGGTGCTCGCCCACGAGCACGATGTGGATGCCGTGCGCGCGCAGGCGCTTGAGGTCATCCGGCGTGCGGATCCCGCTCTCGCTCACCATCACATGCGTGTCATCCACCAGCTCCGCCATGCGGAACGAGTGGCCGAGGTCCGTCGTCATGGTGCGCAGGTCGCGGTTGTTGACGCCCAGCAGCGCGTAGCCCGAGTGCGGGAACGAGAGGTGCGGCTGCACGCGGTACAGGCTCTCGGTGTCGTGCACCTCGACCAGCACGCTCATGCCGAGCTCGATGGCGAGGATCTTGTAGTCGATCAGCTGTGCATCGCTCAGGCACTCGGCGATGAGCAGGATCGCGTCGGCTCCGTACGCACGCGCCTCCCACACCTGGTAGCTCTCGATGATGAAGTCCTTGCGCAGCACCGGCAGGGGCACCGCATCGCGGATCGCGTGGATGAACTCGAGCGACCCGCCGAAGTCGACCTCGTCGGTCAGGCAGCTGATCGCGACGGCGCCGTTGGCGTGATACCGTCGGGCGATGTCGACCGGATCGAAGTCTGGCCTGATGAGCCCGCCGCTCGGGCTGCGCTGCTTGACCTCGGCGATGACGCGCGTGCCCTTCGTGCTGCCGTGGTCGACGACGGCCTGGAAGAAGTTGCGCGGCCGCCCGAGCTCGGCGATGCGTTCCTTCAGCCGCTCCACCGGAACGGACCGCTTCTTCGCCGCCACCTCGAGCCGCTTGCGCGAGACGATCCTGTCGAGGGCATTGCTCATGGCGTGGTTCGTGAGCGTAGCCGCGATGGGCGCGCGGGCAAGCGCAGCCCCTGACGACGGCGCGGCCGGTTCCGCCGGCATCCCGCTGCTGCCGATCGCCGTGCTGGCGACGGCGGCGGTGCTCGCGGTCGTGGCGCACCGTCGCCGGTGGCTCGTGCTCGGTGATCGACCGGGCATGGCATGGATGGCCGAGCCCCTGCACCTGATGGCGATGTGCGTGGCGGTCTGGCTGGTCGGGGGCGTGTCGACGCTGGTGGCCGCACGGGCACTCGGCCTCGGCAGCACGATCGATCCGGCGGCACTCACGCTGCGTGAGGCGTCGATCGTGGCCATCACGGCGATGGGCAGCGGCGCTGCCGTGGCGGTCGGCCTGATCTGGTGGATGCGCCGTCGCGGGCTCGTGCCGATGGCACGCCTGCCGCTCGCCCGCGCCGCGGGCATGGGCGTGCTCGCGCTCGCCGCATGGTGGCCCGCACTCGCCTCCGCCGGTTGGGTCGCAGGGCAGTTGCAGCGGATCGCCACCGGCATCGAGCCGCCGGCGATCGGCCACAGCACGCTCGAGCAGATGGTGCAGGGCACGCGCGACGCCTGGTGGTGGCTCATGGGCCTCAACGCCGTCCTCGTCGCGCCGATCCTCGAGGAGTGCATCTACCGAGGCTTCGTGCAGCAGGCGCTGCGGCGTGCGGGGCTCGGCGCGTGGCCGTCGATCCTGCTTGCAGCAGTGATCTTCACGCTCATGCACGTGGGCAGCGTGCCAGCCGCGGCGCGCGCGGCGTCGTTGGCCTCGCTCGCGGTGCTCGCGTGCTGCTTCGGGTGGCTCGCCGAGCGGACCGGGTCGCTGGTGGCGCCGGTCGCGGCGCATGTGGCCTTCAACGCCGGCAACCTGCTGGTCGCCACGCTCGGCGCGACGGACGATGCGGCCGGGTCGCCCTGACCCGATGGCTACACTCCGAGGCCCATGAGCGAGAAGCCACGGATCCTGACGGGTGACACGCCGACCGGCAGCCTGCACCTGGGTCACTGGGTCGGCAGCGTGAAGCGCCGCGTCGAGCTGCAGGACTCACACGACTGCTACTTCATCCTGGCCAACATGCACGCGTTCACCACGCGTTCGGACAAGCCGCAGGAGATCCGCCGCGACTCGATCGAGATCGTGCGTGACTACCTGGCCATGGGCATCGACCCGGCGAAGGCCACGATCTTCCTGCAGAGCGAGGTGCCCGCGATCGCCGAGCTCTGCTTCCTCTTCGCGATGCTGCTGCCCTTCAACCGGGTCATGCGCAACCCAACGCTGAAGACCGAGATCGAGCTCAAGGGTCTCGGCGAGACCTACAGCTTCGGCTTCCCGCTCTACGCAGTCGGCCAGACCGCCGACATCCTCGCGTTCCGCCCCGTCGGCGTGCCGGTGGGCGAGGACCAGGTGCCGCACCTCGAACTCACGCGCGAGGTCGCGCGCCGCTTCAACCAGATGTACTGCTCGGTCGACGAGCACGCGAAGGACGACGAGCACGTCGCGCTGGGCGGGGTCTTTCCCGTGCCGCGCGCCGACGTGGGGAAGGTGGGCCGCCTGGTCGGCACCGACGGCGTGAACAAGATGAGCAAGAGCCTGGGCAACGCGATCTTCATCAGCGATTCGCCCAAGGACGTCCAGAAGAAGGTCAACCGCATCTTCACGGGCCGGCAGAGCCCGACCGAGCCCGGCGACACGGGCAACGCGCTCTTCCAGTACGTGGATGCCTTCATCGCCGATCCGGCGCGCGTGGCCGAGCTGCGCGATCGATACTCCCGTGGGGACAACATCGGCGACGGCCACATCAAGGCCGAGGTGGCCGAGGCGATCAACGCGCTGCTGGCACCGATGCGCGAGCGGCGTGCGCAGTACGAGGGTCGCGACGACCTGGTCCTCGACATCCTCCGCGACGGGTGCGCGCGCGCGAACCGCACCGCCGAGGCCACGCTCCTGAAGGCCAAGGACGCCGCGGGGCTCGGATTCTGGCCGCGGGTGCTCGAACTGGGCGCCGTTCGCCGATAAGGTCATGGCGTGGAGCCGCAACCGCACGACCAGTGCCCGCACATGGACGCGAACGACCCGCGGTGCGCGGCGCGGTTCAGCCTCGCCCGGCTCGAGGATGCCTTCGGCATCTGCAACGGCGGCTACCACGGCTGCGCGATCTACCACCGCATCAACCTCGAGGCATCGCTGCGCGAGCGGATCGGCCGGACGGCCGCCGCGCGGATCCTCCCTCCGGGCAGGATGCCCGGACTGATGGAAGCCCATGCGCAAGGCCGCGCGACGAAGCCAGCCTGAACCCGCGGCTGCGCCCGCACCCCGTGCACGGACGCGCGCCCCGGTCGTGCCGGCGGCATCGAAGCCGGCGCGTGCCGCTCGCGCCGCCCGGACCGTTGCCGCGGATGCACCCACCGGCCCCGGCGTGCGGGAGTTCCTCGCGTTCTGCCGCATCGAGGCCGGCCTCGCGAAGGCGACGATCGAGGCCTACGCGCGCGACCTGCGCGACCTGTGGGCGTTCCTGGGCGAGCAGGGCATCGCCAGCGCCGACGCCGTCACGATGACGCACGTCATCGGGCACATCCAGCAGCTGTCGCGTGACCGCGGGATGGAGCCGACGAGCATCGCGCGCCACCTCGCCGCGCTGCGCGTGTACTTCCGCTGGATGCATGCCGAGCGCAGGATCGCGAAGGACCCCGCGCGGCTGATCGACCGCCCCACGAAGTGGAAGCGCGTGCCGGGCACGCTCAGCATCGGGCAGATGCGCACGCTCGTCGAGGCGCCCAATCCCGAGACCTGCGGCAAGCTCTGGCTGCGCGACCGCTGCATGCTCGAGCTGATGTACGCGGGCGGCCTGCGCGCGAGCGAGGTCGGCGCGCTCAAGATCAACGACTTCAACGAGACCCTCGGCTCGCTCGTGCTCCTGGGCAAGGGCAGCAAGCAACGCGTGGTGCCGGTCGGGCTTCCGGCGATCCAGTGGACCCAGCGCTACCTGCGTGACCTGCGCCCGGAACTCGCGAGGTTCCCCGATGGCCGCGACCAGCACCGGCTGCTGCTCTCCTTCAGCGGCCGGCCGCTCGAGCGCGTGGCGGTCTGGCAGCTCGTGAAGAAGTACGCGGCGGTCGCCGGCCTGCGCGACGTGCACCCGCACACGCTCCGGCATTCATTCGCCACGCACCTGGTCGTTGGCGGCGCGAACCTGCGCGTGGTGCAGGAGTTCCTGGGCCACTCGAACATCGCCACCACGCAGGTCTACACGCACGTGGACCGCGAGCGCCTGCGCGAGGTGGTCTGGCAGTTCCATCCGCGCGAGGCCGTGGCGCGCGCGGCGGCGGCCAAGCGCGGCAAGGCCTGACGGCCACCGCGGCGCGGAACTCCCGCACCGCTCTGCGCCGGGCTGGGGGTTGTTGGCCTGCAGCGGGCTTGGCTCCGGCTGGTTGATCGCCGGTCCGCCCAATCGAACGCGTTCACCGCTTGGAGACAGCCTTGATGAGTTGATCGGCAGACAGGAGCAGGATGTCTGGATGGGCGTCATTGCCCTTGAGCCGAATGTGACTCATCGCCTCGGGGCACTTCTTCAGGCGCCTCAAGGCCTTTTTTGTCCTCAGGCCCCGCTGGGACATGATGCGCTGAACATCCTCCCAGCGTCGCCAACCATCCGCGGATGAGGGTGCTGTGTCCACGACAGTGCGGACGATCTCCTCGATCGTGGCAGTTCGGCCCTGCTTCGGACGGGGGGTCGTGGCGGAGGGCGCGCCGGTCGACGGGGAGGTGACCGCCACGGCGCGGATTTGATCTGAGATACGAGTCCAGGGTGAGCCGGCACGGATGCAGTGGTCAACCAGCTGCCACTCATCCGAGTACTCCTTGCGGAAGTCCCAACAATGGGCCTGCTGCGCACGCTGCCGCGCGGATTGGATGGAGATCTGGCCGCCGGTCTGGTCCAGCAGCCCATTCACGACTTCGTGGAATGGCGCGGCGCGCAGTCCGCAGACCACCTGCCCAAGTTCCTTGACATCGCAGCCGTGCAGGGTGGCACGGCGGGTGCACGACGGATTGGCCCGTCGCAGTCGTTCAGCCTCGCGCTGGCAGTGTTGGACGTGTTTGTGGTGCATCAGCCAGTGGACCGAAACACCCCGAAGGAGAAACTCCTGGATCGGCTTGGCGTAGTCGCTGTCGCCACCGCAGATCACGACGCAATCGATTCGAACTCGACTGGCAATAGACAGCGCTTCCTGCGCCAACGCGGTATCGACGGCGTTGGCGATTCCCAAGGGCTGGAGCAGTCGAGGGCGAATCAGCCCGGCGATCGGGAGTCGGCTCAAGTGATGCCGCAGGCGCGTCCACTTCTTCCAGGGCTGGTCAGCGTGTGCCCCGAAGCGCTGGCCGTTCTGCTGCGCATAGACCCTGAAACAGACGACCGACGCTCGAAGTTGAGAAAGCAATCGGAACAAGGCGGGTGTCGAGCCCACCGACATGTTCTCGGCATCGACGAAGACACCCACACGGGGTCGCGATACTGGCCCGCCGGACTCCTGCATGCACGGGAGCGTATCTGGTTCTAACCACGCCACGTTCCTCAGCACGCCTTATCGCAGGCCCGGTACCCACCCATACACATCCAGATTCACGGGCATTGGAGCCGCACCCGGAGTGCAGGCCGGTGGAACGGCATAGTTGAATGAACCACAGCCCCATGGAACGAACCATGGGATGGGCAATGGGGGCCACGGGTACCCAGACGGCGACAGATCCGACTCAACCATGGTTGGCGCTGACGAAGTGCCCTGGACCCCACCGATGTTCACGTTGCTGGTGGCGTTCGGGTTGTAGCCGAACCCACTGCTCATGTTCGTGTATCGCTCGACGGTGCCATCAGGCCGGTGGATCTCGGTGACGATGTGGGTCTGCTGTGGTGCGCACGCCCCGAGCACGAGGATCAAGGCCGAACCTTGGATCGTCGAGGTCACGGAGGGTGCGGTTGACCTGTGTGATGCAGCCTGCATCACAAGATCTTGATTGGACGACGGGGAGAGCGCTTCTGGGCGTGGGCGGAGACTCGAGGGGGGATCGGGTTCATGCCATGACAACGAAGCAACCATGGAGGCGTGACATGGCCTTGACCATCGGGAATGAACATCCCCGGCTCACTGCAACGGTGGACCGGCCGGGATGCGCGGCGCGGCGGCGAGCCGGATCGCCAGCGCGATCGCGGCGCGCATGCTCCGGTGGTCCGCCTTGCCCTTGCCGGCGATGTCGAAGGCCGTCCCGTGGTCGGGGCTCGTGCGCACGATCGGCAGTCCGAGCGTGACGTTGACCGCGTCCTCCCAGCCGGTCAGCTTCACCGGGATCAGGCCCTGGTCGTGGTACATCGCGACCACGAGGTCGAACTCACCCTTCAGTGCGCGGATGAAGACGGTGTCGGCCGGGAACGGCCCGCGTGCATCGATGCCGTTCTGCACGGCGATGTCGATCGCAGGCTGGATCAGGCGCCGCTCTTCGTCACCGAAGAGCCCACCCTCGCCGGCGTGCGGATTGAGCCCGCAGACGGCGATGCGCGGCTTGTCGACCCCAAGCGTGCGGCACAGGCGATGGCCGAGGTCGATGGGTTCGACGATGCGGCCGATCGTGAGCGTGTCGCGCAGTTCCATCAGCGGGATGTGCGTGGTGGCCAGCGTGACCTTGAGCCGCTCGCCGACGAAGCCCATGCAGTGGTGTCGCGTCCTGCAGCGGTGCGCGAGCAGCTCGGTGTGGCCGGGCCACTGGTAGCCGGCCATCGACCAGCTCTCCTTGCTGATCGGCGCGGTCACCACCGCATCGGCGCGGCGGGGGTCGCCGACCGGGCGCAGCGCATCCGTGATGGCGTCCTCGACCCAGAGCTTGCTGGCGTAGCCGCCCTCGCGCGTGCTCGCGCGCCGCGAGGCGTCGAACTCGAGGTCGGCGTGATCGAGCACCACCACGTCCTGGTCCAGCGGCTCCTGCGCACGGTCGCTGCCCGCGCGCACGCGGAACCAGGTCGGCACGATGCCGCACCGCTCGGCCACGCGGGTCAGCGTGGCGTTGTGCCCATGCACCACGAAGCGGGCCGTCCCGCGCAGTGCGGGATCGGCAAGCGCCTTGAGCGTCACCTCGGGGCCGATCCCCAGGGGGTCACCCATGCTGATCGCGATGGTGGGACGCATGTCCATGCTTGCATCGTAGGAGGCGCGCATGCGTCACGGGCGCCGCTGCGTTGCACCCATCATGACAGCGCCGCGCCCCACCAGGAGCGCGGCGCCATCGGTTGCCGGAGGTTCGGGCAGCGTCCGTCAGGGCACGATCACGATCGTGCTGTTGGGTTCCGTCAGGGCCTCGTAGACGACCTCGACGTCGGCGTCCTTCAGGCGCACGCAGCCCATGCTCTGCTGCTTGCCGATCGACGCAGGATCCGTCGTGCCGTGGATGCCGTAGCTCATCGCCTTGCTGTTGCCGGCATCGACGCCCTGCAGGCCGATCCAGCGCTCGCCGATCGGGTTCTTCGGGTCGTCGGCCTTGAAGAACTCGCCCGTGCGCGGGTTGCGCCACTCGGGGTTCACGAGCTTGCTGCCGGGCTTGAGCATGAAGGCGCCGGTGGGCGTGCTGTTGTGCTCGCCCAGGCCGACGGGATACGTCGCCACGAGCACGCGGTCGCCACCCTCGCCGGCGTAGAGGTAGAGGCGGTACTCGGACTTGCAGACGGTTGCGTGGAAGGTGCAGGTGGGCACCTTGAGCACCTGGCCTGCGCGGATGCGGTTGGGATCCTTGATGCCGTTGAGGCGCATGATCATTCGCCAGTCGGCGGCCATGCCGGCCTTGCGCGCGATCTTGCTGAGCGCGTCACCGCCCTTGACGGTGTAGGTCGTCATGAGCGCGTCGGCGGGGTTGACGGTCGATCCGAAGAAGAGCGTGCCGTTCACGGTCGCGATCGCATCGATCGCCTGGCGCTTGGCCTCGGGTGCAAGCGTGCCGGAGTCGATCAGCCGCGTGAGCTGCAGGCGTGCCGCGATCGGATCGGTGGTGATCATGCCGAGGGCCGTCGGCAGGTCGACCGTCGGAGCGGCGATGGGAGCGGCGGCCAGCGGATCACGCGCGACCGTGGGTGCGGCGGAGTCGGGCCCCTTGTCGCCGATCGTCTCGCCGGTGGCCGGCGCGCTCACGATCACGGGATCGGTGCCCGAGCCGCGCATGGTCGGCGTGAGTGCACCCGATGCCGTTGCCGGGGCGTCGGGAGACTCGAGGGCCGCGGCGGACCCGGCAGTGGGCGCAGTGGTGGCGGTTGCAGGTGCAGCGGGCGCGGGCCCGGCGGTCTCGCTCGGCGTGGCCGTCGATGCCGGCGTGGCATCGACCACCGGTGCCGTCGCGACGTCGGTGACCGGCGTTGCGGCGGCTTGCGTGTCGGTCGTCGGCGACGGCGTGGCCTGAGCGGCGCTCGGCGTCGATCCCGACATCCACCAGAGCACGCTCGCGACGAGGAAGAGCGTGCTGGCGCCGGCGATCACCCAAGTGATGCGGCTGGGGGTCGATGGCGTGCGGTTGCCCGAGTGGGCGGAGCCAGTGAACGGCATGGCGGAATCCTTTCCGGTCTCGATGGTCAGCTGCCGCGCGACCATGCGCGGCGACGGACGGGATCCTACAGCGACAACGCCGAGGTTCGAGCCTGCACCTGCCCGAACCACCAGATCCTCGTCGGCGTCACGACGTACTGGAGCCGCCAGTCGTGCGGGTCGGTGGGCACCCGGTCGACGACCTGCTCATCGAAGCAGACCCCGACGGTGACGGTCTCCCGTCGGAGGCGGGGCAGGAACCGGTCGTAGTAGCCGCCGCCCCGGCCGAGGCGATGGCCCATCGGGTCGAACGCCAGGCCGGG
>JBEGNG010000020.1:0-11578 GCA_041182645.1 Planctomycetota bacterium | reverse complement strand
GCCCCGCCGAGCGACGGACGAGAGCGCGAGCGAAGCCGGGTGGAGCGAGCGCGTCCGCGCAGCCACGGGCCCGAGGGAGCGGGAGGACGAGCGCGGAGCGCACTCCTCGCGCCCGAGGGAGCGGGAGGACACGCCCGGAGCACGTACCTCGCGCCCTACACTTCGGGCGTGTCCAGCGCGCTCGCGATGTTCCAGGCGGCCCTCGCCGAATGCCTGCGCGAAGACCTTCCGCCGCTGCGGCGCCAACTGCGCACCTTCGAGCGGCTCGTCCGGGAGGGGAAGCCCCACTCGCAGCTCCATCGGGCCATCGATCTGGCCATCCAGCGCTCACGCGATGTCCGTGCGTCGCGCATGTCGCATGCCCTCTCCATCGACTATCCGGCCGACCTCCCGGTCAGTGCACATCGCGACGCGGTACTGGCGGCGCTCCGGTCGCACCAGGTGGTCGTCGTCAGTGCCTCCACCGGCTCGGGAAAGACCACGCAGCTTCCCAAGATGCTGCTGGAGGCCGGCCTCGGCATCGACGGCACCATCGCCCACACCCAGCCGAGGCGCGTGGCGGCGCGCAGCGTGGCCGTCCGCATCACCCAGGAACTCGGCACGGAGCCCGGGCAGGCGGTCGGTCATCAGGTGCGGTTCGAATCGAGCGCCTCGCCTCGGTCACGGCTGGTCGTGATGACCGATGGCATCCTCCTGGCCCAACTCCGCGAGGACCCGCTGCTCCTGCGGCATGACGCGGTGATCGTCGACGAAGCCCACGAGCGCAGCCTGAACATCGACCTGCTGCTCGGCGCACTGCGGCGGATCCTCAGGCAGCGACCCGAGTTCAGGGTCGTCGTGAGCAGCGCCACGCTCGATGCACCGCGGTTCGCCGCCCACTTCGACCGCGCGACCGTGCTCGAGGTCGCCGGTCGATCCCACCCGGTCGAGATCCGTCACGCACCGGCAGCGGAGCAGGAGGGCGATCTCGTGCAGGCAGCCCTCGATGCCGCCGCAGGCTGCCTCGCGGAAGCCAGGGGCGACGGCCTCGTGTTCTTCGCCAGCGAGCGCGAGATCCATGAGTTCACGGAGGCTGCCCGGGGACGCTTCACGGGCGTCGAGGTGCTGCCGCTGTACTCACGGTTGCCCAGCGACCAGCAGGACCGGATCTTCGCGCCCGGTGCGGCACGGCGCATCATCGCGTGCACGAACATCGCTGAGACGAGCCTGACCGTTCCCCGCATCGGATGGGTCGTCGACACCGGACTGGTGCGCATGAGCCGCTACAGCCCGCGCAGCCGCCTGCAGCGCCTGCCGATCGAGCCGATCTCGAAGGCCAGCGCACTCCAACGCGCCGGTCGCGCGGGCCGGCTCTTCCCGGGCGTGTGCACCAGGCTCTTCAGTGCCGAGGACCACGATGCGCGGCCGGAGTTCACCGTCCCCGAGGTCCAGCGGGCGAACCTCAGCGGCGTCGTGCTGCAGCTCGCCGCCCTCGGCCTGGGTTCGGCCGAGCACTTCCCCTGGATCGATCCACCGTCGCTGCGCCTCGTGCGCGAGGCCCAGGACACGCTCATCGAGCTCGGTGCGTTCACGACGGAGTTGCGCCTGACCAAGCTCGGCCGCGACCTCGCGCAGTGGCCGCTCGACCCACGCATCGCGCGCACCATCCTCGCCGGCCAGGCGGAGGGCTGCCTGCCGGAGGCACTCGTGCTGGCGGCTCGCATGGCGATCCAGGATCCGCGCGATCGGCCACCCGGGGCGACCGCCAACGCCGACCTCGCCCACGCCCTCCTGCGTGACGAACGCAGTGATGCCATGAGCACGCTCAAGCTGTGGCGGGCCTGGAAGGCGGCAAGCGCCGAACGCGGATCGAGCGCCCGCCGACGCTGGTGCAGCGAGCACTTCCTCGGCCCGATGCGCATGCGGGAGTGGGACGAGCTCCACGGCCAGCTGAGGCGTCTCGCCACCGAACGCCTGACCGGCACGGTTCCGCCGCTGCCCGATGAGAGCGATCCCGAACGCGTCCATCGCGCGATCCTCGCAGGCTTCGTCTCGCATGTCGCCCTGCGCCAGGAGGACGGCACCTACCGGCTGCCCAGCGGCCAGACCGCGGAACTCCATCCCTCGAGCGCCCTCGCCAAGGCCCAGGCACGCTGGCTCGTCGCGGTTGAAGTGGTCGAGACGGGGCGACGGTGGCTCAGGGACGCGTGCCGCATCCGCCCCGAGTGGGTGGAGCGCGTGGCACCCCACATGGTCGCCCGCTCCGTGAGCGAGCCGCACTGGCGCATCGAGACGGGCCAGGTCGCGGCGTGGGAACGGGCCACGATGGGCGAGCTCACGCTGATCCCTCGCCGTCGCGTGCCGTATGGGCCGATCGATGCCGTGGGTGCGCGTCATGTGTTCATCCAGAGTGCGCTCATCGACGGTGAACTCCCGGGCGCGTGTGCGCCCATCCGCGCCAACATCGATCTGCGGAGCCGCCTGCTCGCCCGTCAGGAGCGCGAACGGCGGCATGACCTCGTGAGCGACCGCGAGACCGAGTTCGCCTTCTACGACGCGCGGCTGCCGACCGAGCTCCACGCCTGGCCGACGTTCCGCTCGTGGATGCGTGACCCGCGGCATGCGGAGTCGATGCGCATGGCGGAGCGCGATCTCCTGGTTGACCCTGATCGCGAACTCGCACCGTCGGCCTTCCCGGACACGCTCGAGGACCGTGGCCTGCAGGTGCCGCTGCAGTACCACCACGAGCCGGGCGCCGCGCACGACGGCATCGTGGCGGAACTGCCGCTTGCCGTGCTCGGGCTGGCCGATCCCGATCGCTACGACTGGCTCGTGCCCGGGCTGCACCAGGAGCTCATCGAAGCCCTGATCCGCACGCTGCCCAAGCGGATCAGGACACGGTGCATCCCCGCGGCGGACGTCGCCCGCGACGCCGCCGAGGATCTCGCCGACCGGTCGGGTTCGCTGCGCGGACGCCTGGCGGCCTGGGTCGCAGCCTTCACCGGCCTGCCGGTGCAGGCAGGTGACGTCGATCCCTCCTCGCTCGATCCACACCTGCGGATCGGCTTCGCCGTCCGCGGACCAGCCGGGATCATCGACCGTTCGCGTGACCTCCGGGCGCTCCAGGCGCGCCACGCGGCAGCCGCCCATGCGGCCTGGCTCGATGCGTCGATGGACGCGCTGGGCTGGGGCGCCTGGCGGGATCGTCCGTCGCGCGACTGGCCGTGGCCACCATTGCCGGCGTCGATCGAGCTCGACCTGATGGGTCAGCGCGTCACCGCGCATCCCGCACTGCAGGTCACCCGCACCGGCGCCATGCTCACCGTCGAGGTCGACGCGGTCATCGCCGCCGACAGCCACGCGACCGCAGTCCGCGAGCTGGCGCTCGATGCGCTCGAGGAGCGCCTGGCGGTGCAGGTACGGCACCATCCATCGTTCACCGAGGCGTGCGCCGCAGCTTCACACCGACTGCTCGAGCCGCACGTGGTGGCCGAGGCCTGCCGGCTCGCGATCATGCGGGGCCTGTCGCCGTCGGCTGCGCCCCGCGACCGGGCGTCCTTCCATGCGTGCGTGGCTGCGATCGGCGAGCAGGGCTGGGCCCTCGTGCACGACGTGCTGCCGCTGGCCATCGCCGTCTGGCGGATCGACCAACGGATCACGCGCTCGCTCGACGCTCCCGTGCCGGCGGCGTGGCAGCGCTCGTTCGACGATGCGCGCGCGATGCATGCGCGCATCCTGCCGCCGGATGCCTCGCGGACGCTGGGGTGGGCGGCGTGGGAAGCGCTCCCGCGCCGGCTCGCTGCCCTCGAGGCGCGGCTGCAGCGCATCGAGGATCGGGGGGCCGCGCGCGACGAAGACCGCATCGACCGCGTGATGGGCTGGCGCGAGCGGGCGATGTCGGCCGGGATCGGCTCCCCTCGGCTGCATCGGGCCGCCCATGCGCTGCGCGAGGCCGAACTCGAGTGGGAACTCAGCATGTTCGCGCAGGACCATGCCGCACCCGGGCACTCCGAGCAGCGGCTCCAGCGGCTCTGGGATGAACTCCGCGCGGATCAGGCGCCGCCGCGCAGGCGCGCGGACGCCGACTCGAGCCACGCACCGTCGGGCCAGGCGTAGAAGCGGAACTTCTCGGCGATGCCCAGCTCCTCGTTGTAGAGCATGGCACGCTCGGGGCCCAGCCGGGACGCGGCGGGGGAGTCGACCATCGTGCTCGAATCCGTGGCGCTCATCTGGAAGAGGACGCGGTTGTCGAACTCGCGCAGGCCGTTGCGGTCGAGCACGCGACCCATGTTCGTGGCCGTGTCGACCGTCGCGAGCACGTGCACACCCACGGTGGGACCTTCGCGTGCGATGCCGATGAAGAGCTTGTCCGGGGTCGGCGCCGCATCGCCGCCGCCGAAGCCGTAATCATCCTCGTTGCGCCGCAGTGCACGCATGCGGTGCAGGCCGTGCGCCATGAGGAGCATGGTGGGGGCATCGGCGGTTCCGGCCTCCTGGCGCGCAGCGACCTCGGCGGCGAGTTCCTGCAGGCGGTCCGGCAGCTCGCGCGGCGTCGCCGTCACGACGTCCAGGCCCAGGCCCCGCCCCATGCGTTCCAGCGCACCGAACGACGGATCGTCGGCCGTGGTCCCATCCAGCAGCAGGACACGCGCACCCGGCGCCTGGGCAGCCATCGACAGCAGGCTGCTCGCACAGATCGCCAGCGCAGCATCGTCGCGCTGGCCGACGACGATCGTGTTCGCACCGGTCGTGCGCCGCAGCCGGATGGCGGTCGGGTCCTTGATCGCGATGGCCTCGCCCAGCCACAGGTTCGGCGCGAGCGCGCTGGTGCCCGCGGGCGCGCGGCCGGAGAGCACGGCATTGGCCTCGAGCGAGGCGGGCGCATTGCCCTCGAAGATGATCGTCTCGAGCGGTCGGCGCGGCGGCTCGGCCTGGGCCTTCATCTGTGCAAGATTCAGCCACTGCTCACGCACCTGGTCGGGCAGCCACACGACCTGGAATGGGCTGTTGCCCTCGAGCAGGCCGCCGGCATCGTTGTAGATCGCCTCGCCAGGCCGGCTCAGGAGGCGCGCGGCGAGGTTCTCGTCGGACAGGATCACCTGGCTGTCGGCTTCCGAGCACTGCAGCGCGATGCGCACGCCCATCTGGCCCATCGTCGTGCGCGCCAGGCTGAACGCGCCGCTGAGCGTCTGCGACCCGAGCACGACGTGCATGCCGAACGCTCGGCCCTGGCGCACGAGCCGGTCGAGCAGCAGGTTCGCATCCTGCGCGATGCGGTCATCCTCGATGAAGAGCTCCTGGAACTCGTCGATGATCAGCAGGACGCGCGGCAGCACGACCGGGTGGCCCGTGCGCCGGTACGCCGCCAGGTCCTGCACGCCCAGCTGGCGGTACAGGTCCCCGCGACGCTTGAGTTCGCCATCGAGGCCCTGCAGCACCGACAGGCCGAACTCGCGGTCGCTCTCGACCGCCACCACGCGCGCGTGCGGCAGGGCATGCGTGGCGTAGGTCTTGAACTCGACGCCCTTCTTGAAGTCGACGAGGTAGAACTCGACCTCGTCGGGGCTGTACCAGAGCGCCAGGTTCGTGATGAGCGCGTGCAGCAGCGTGCTCTTGCCGGAGCCGGTCTTGCCCGCGATGAGCGCGTGCTGGCTCGTTCCCACGCCGAGCGTCATCATCTGCAGGCGCGTGGCGCCGGTCCGGCCGAGCGGGACCTGCACGCTCACCGCCGTCGAGCCCGACCAGAGCGCATCGGGCTTGGGAGCGATCATCTCGAAGGGCACCTCGACCTTGCTGCCTTCCTTCGCGGCCTTGCCGATCCGGCGCAGCAGGGGGATCAACCGCTCGGCCGGGGGCGGTGCTTCCGCCTCGAACGGCAGGCCCTGCATGCCGTGGCTCGAGACGCCCCAACTGCCTTCGCGGTGCTGCAGGCAGAGGCAACGCGACCGGAGCTCGGCCTCGTCGATGCCGGGCACCCACTCGAGCCGCTCGTCGCGCAGGATCATCGTGTGCACGCCGCAGCGTGCGCCGGAGTTGACGATGCCGGCCAATCGCTTGGCCGCCACCTCGGTCAGGTTCGCCGGGAAGTCGCAGAACACGAGCACGCGCAGGGGCTCGGCGATCTCGCCGGCCTGCCGGTTGTAGTCCTCGATGCTCGCGAACTCGTTGCGCAGGTACTTCTGGATCACGGTCTCCATGTGCTCGGAGAGGTCCGTCAGCTTCTGCTCGATGTGACGGTGGTCCGTCCAGATCCGCTCGCCCACGAGCTGCTCGTGCTCGTCGGCGAGGTGCATGAAGCTGGCGAACCCCTCGCCGAGGCCCACGGGATCGACGATCGTGAACCGCACCTTGCCCGGCGGCATCGCCGTCAGGACGCGGAGCATCGCCTGCTGCAGGATGCCCACGCCCTGGGCGCGCCCCTCGTGGCCGCACTCGAGGAGCAGCGACGCATGCGCGGGGAAGCCGAGGGCGACCGGCAGCCGGAGCACCCGCTCCGCAGGCCAGGCGAGGGCGGGATCGTCGGGCAGCGCACCGGGAATCGCACCGAGATCAAGCGTGCAGTGGCCCACCCGGGCCGCAGGTCCGGGTTGGCGGGCCGGCGTCCAGTTCGCTGCATCCACCCGTTCCCACGTGGGAAAGAGCGCCGCATCCGCTTCTCCGAGCGCACGGACCACGCGCGCGGCCTCATCGCGTGCAGTGCACCAAGCCTCGCGTTCGGCCGAGCACGCCTCGTTCCATGCAGCCTCCGCAGCGAGCACCTCGCTGCGGGCCCGCCCGTCGATCGCCGCGACCGACGCCTCCAGCGTCCGCGCCGCGCGCTCCACGCGGACCTCACGGGTCACGCGGGCATCGTTGAGTTGCGTGGCGAGTCGCGCAGCGATCTCCGCGCGCTTCTGCGGCACGGTCTGTTCGATGCCGCGCAGCTTCTCGTCACGCCGGGCATCGAGCTCGCCGAGCTGGGGACCGAACTTCGCGTTGGCCTCGGCGAGCGATTCGTCACGCTGCGCCGTGACGATCGACTCCTTCTGGCGTCGGGTCGCCTCGGCACGGTCGAGCGCTGCCTTCATGGCGGCATGGGCGATGGCACTCGCCTGCAGGGATGGCGCGAGCGCCGCGTGGAGCTTGCCCCGACCGACGAAGTACGCGGCAACCGAGAGCACCACCATCACGATCGTGCCCACACCCGCCCCGACGCCGGCCTGCGACAACCGGCCCGTCATGCCGCCGGCTCCGTCGGCGAGGGCCGCACCCACGCCGGCGCCGAGCGCGGCGAACAGGAACCATGGGGCGAGCAGGATCGGCCCCCGGAAGAGCCCGGGCAGCCACAGCCGGGCGAGCTCGGCATTGAGCCCGCGCACGACCTCGGTCTGCTCCTGGATGGAGGCCTCCGGTTGCACGCCAGCCTGCACCGCCGCAGCGTCATCGAGCCCGGGCTCGGCCGGCATCCGCATGCGGCAACGCCCGACGAAGGTGCGGGCCTGCGCCATCAGACCCTCGAGTTCGGCCACGCGCGCCTGCAGGTGCGTGCGGTACGCCTCGAGGTCCTTGCCCGGGATCCGGATCGCTTCCTCGTGGATCGCCTCGGCCTGCCAGACCGCATGGTCGAGGTCATGCTTGATCTTGCGACGACGGGCCTCGACGGCATCGTCGAGCCGCCGGCGGCTGGTCTCGTCCCACAGCGCGAGTTCCTGCGTGAGCCGGGCGGCACGGGCCTTCGCCGCCGCGACGGCCGTTTCGGCATCCTGCGCGGCGCCAGCGACATCCTGGTCATGGTCCGCACGGGCCTTGGCGAGCTCGGCCTGGCGCCGCCTGCCGACGGTGAGCCGGACGTCGTCGCGGCGGGCCGTGGCCTGGGCGATGGCCGCCTCGCGACGGGGCGCGGCGGTGCACAGCAGGCTCCAGGCCGCACCGACCGATTCGGTCATCGACGGCGCTCTGCTCTGGATGAAGTCGGGCTGCACGGCGGACGAGTGTACGGTTTACTCGCCGCACTCACGCCGCATGCGCTGGAGCGTTTCCTGCATCTTCTCCAGCGCGAGCACGGCCATGCGGGCGCGGTCCTCGAGCGAGTCGACCACGTTGGCTTCGAGTGCCCGACTCACCGAGTCGTTCCACTCCTCGCGGGTGCGGCCCCACTTGGTGCGGACTTCCTTGACCGCCAGCTGGATGGTGGCCTTGCTGCCCTGCACGCTCATGGCTGGACCTCGTCAGCGGGCCCGTCGGCAGCCGGGCCGGCCGAACCCTCGCCGGCGGACCCCGTGTCTGCGGATGCCGCATCGCCGGTGCGGCGCGTGCTCTCGGCCGATTCCCGGAGCGCCTTCAGCATCGATTGCAGCTCGACCGGCTCGGGCGCCGCGTAGCGCTCGAGCGCCTCGGTCATGCGGTTCATGAGCGCCACGGCCATGGGCAGGTCGCGCTCGACGACCGTCTGCATCGACGACATCGCGCCCTTGAAGAGGATCACCTCGCGCTGGAACGCCGTCGCCCACCGCTTGCAGGCCTTCGACTTGGCCTCGGCTTCGGCCAAACGTGCCTGCGCGCGCTGGAGGGCCTTCTTCTCGTCGACGACGCTGGGCTTGGAGTCCTTCGCACTGACCGTGACCTGCTTGCGGTAGAGCGCGCTCTTGCAGACCGTGACCTCCTCGGCCCGCAGCGTGACCTGCCGCTTCCAGTACGCAGGCATCTCGCGCTCGATCCAGAGCTGCGCGCGGTCGATGTCGCTGTCCGCCTCGGCGAGGGCGCGGGCCAGGTCGTCCCGTGCCGACGCGACCGTCGCCTTGAAGCGCGTGATCGCGTCGATCGACTTGACGTTGGCGCCGTCCATCGCGGGTCAGCGCTGCTGCAGGTACTCGTCGATGCGGTCGGCCTTGCGCATCAGGAACGGCACGTGGATCTCGCTGGCCTTGAGGAACTTCTGCAGCACCTTCACGGTCTGCTCGAACTCCTCCTGGAACTTCTGCTGCTCCTGGTCGCGCCAGGTCTGCTGCAGCGTGCCCATGCGGGCGCCGAGCGTGCTGATGCCGGCCTGGAGCTCGCCGTTGAACTTCTTCAGGTCGTGGGCGAAGCGGCGGAGTTCCTGCGGGTCGACGACTGCCTTGGCCATGGCGCCATGCTAGCGATGCACGCATCGGCATCCATGCCGCCGCGCAGCGGCATGCGCGCCCGCCGTCGGGATCGCCACACCGGGCGGAGCCGCCTGCACCACCGATCGGCCACGGCCGATGCGGGGGAATCACTCGCCCGCGCCGTCGTCGCCGTCGGCCGACATGAAGCTGGCCAGGCGCTGCCGCCGCACGGGGTGCTGCAGCTTGCGGATGGCCTTGCTCTCGACCTGGCGGACGCGCTCGCGGGTGACCTTGAAGATGCGCCCGACTTCCTCGAGGGTGTACGTGTAGCCGTCCCCGATGCCGTAGCGCAGCTTCAGGATCTCGCGCTCGCGGTAGGTCAGCGTGCGCAGGACGTCGTTGATGCGCTGGCGCAGCATTTCCGTGCTGGCGCTCTCGGCGGGGGCTTCCTGCTTCTCGTCCTCGATGAAGTCGCCGAAGTGGCTGTCCTCGCTCTCGCCGACCGGACGGTCGAGCGAGATCGGGTGCCGGCTGATCTTCATCACGCGGCGCACTTCCTCGACGGGCATCTTCGCCTTGGCTGCGATCTCCTCGACCGTGGGCTCGCGGCCGAGGTCCTGGAGCATGTGCTTCTGGATGTTGCGCAGCTTCGACATCGTCTCGATCATGTGGACCGGCACGCGGATGGTGCGGGCATGGTCGGCGATGGCGCGCGTGATCGCCTGGCGGATCCACCAGGTGGCGTAGGTGCTGAACTTGTAGCCGCGCTTGTACTCGTACTTGTCGACGGCACGCATCAGGCCGGTGTTGCCTTCCTGGATGATGTCGAGGAACGGCAGGCCGCGGTTGCGGTACTTCTTCGCGATCGAGACCACCAGGCGCAGGTTGCCGCCCGACAGGTCGCGCTTGGCCTGCTCGTACTCGCCGAAGACGCGGGCGATGGTTCGGCAGCGGTCGAGCAGGCTCGCCGGATCCTCCATGACCAGGTCGCGGAGGCCCGCCAGCTCGTCGCGCTGGACCTGAACGTCCTCGGGGTCGTAGCGCTCGGGGTTGCGGTCGGCCTTCTCCAGCATGCGCTGCAGGTCGATCATCTTGCGGTTGACGTTCTGCAGCTTGCGCATCAGCGGCTGGATGCGGCCCGTGCGCAGGCAGCATTCCTCGAGCAGCGTGGCCACCTTGCGGCGGCGCTGCTGCATGCGCGCACGCAGGGCATCGGCGCGCTCGGCGGACAGGGTGCCCGGCTCGAGCAGCTTCCAGTCGGTGTCGTTGAGGTCGAGCAGCTTCTCGACCGTCTGGGGGTTGTATCGGATGCGCTGGTCGACCTTCTCCTTCGCGTTGCTCTCGGCGGTCGAGATGCGCATCGTGCGGTCGAACGGCAGCTCGCCTGCGGCGACCTGGCGGAGCGTGTCGATCGCGGCGCGCGCGCAGTAGTCGCTCTCGAGCGTCATGCGCCGGAACATCATGCGCGTGGTCTCGATCTTCTTGGCCAGGCGGATCTCCTGCTCGCGCGTGAGCAGGGGGATCGTGCCCATCTGCGTCAGGTACATGCGGATCGGGTCATCGATCCGCTTCGAGCCCTGCTCGGCGAGCGCCTGCTCGACCGCAGCCTGGGCCTCGGCCTCGTCGAGCAGGTCCTCCTCGAGGTCGTCGAGGTTCGGCTCGTCGGCGTTGAACGCGACCTGCTTCTTCGGCTTGGGCTTGGGAGCGTCGGCGCCGGGCTCCTTGGGCTTGACCTTCTTCTCGTCGTCGCGCTGGAACTTGAGGTGCGTCTGCAGCGGCGCCGGCATGGTCTGCCAACCGTGGCGCAGGCGCTCGGGCTCGTCGATCAGCGTGATGCCGAGCGAACGCACGTGGTGCAGCAGCTCATCGAGCTTGTCGGGGTCGACGAACTCGTCCGGCACGCAGGTGTTGATCTCCTCGCAGGAGATCCACCGGCGGGTGACGCCATGCGCGACCAGTTGGGCCAGGACGGGGGGGAATTCGTGTTCAATCGTGCTCACGGTTCATGCTCCAATCGTTCGGTGCCGCCCGGGATGGGCGGCGGGGGTTCGGTGCAGCACGGACATCCGGGCTGCGGGGGTGTTCGGTCGAGGCGCCACGCGCACTGGAAGGTCCTTCATCGGTCCTCCCGCGCCGAGCGCATGATTGCCGTTGGACGGCGGCCGAGGGCCTTGAGTTCGTCGATCCGCCGTCGAAGGTCATCGACGGCCTGCGGCGTGGGCGCGGCGACCCGCGCGAGGACCCGTTCCATGTCGGCGACGGCCTCGGTCAGGCGCGCGAGTGCACCACCGGGCGCCTCGCAGCGGGCCACGCCCTTGCCGAAGAGTTGTGCCGCCAGGTTCTTCGCGGTGGGTTCACCCACGTCGGCCATGACGTCCTGCACGGTCGTCTGCAGGCCGGCCTCGAGCCGGGCGTGCAGCGCCGTCCAGAGCGTGCGCGCGACCGGGTCCACGAACACCCCGGGCGCGTAGAGCTCTTGCACGGGCAGCGAATCGCCGTCGGGCGTGGCGATGCGCTCGCCTGCGACCTCGGGG
>JBEGNG010000019.1:0-11664 GCA_041182645.1 Planctomycetota bacterium | reverse complement strand
CCTATCCCGCGGGCATCGCCGTCGCGCGGCTGACCGGCCGCCCGCTAGTGGTGCACGTGCACGCCACGGAGTTCGACCGCAGCGGCGAGCACGTGACCCAGCTTGTCTACAACATCGAGCGCCGCGGCATGCATGCCGCCGCGCGCGTGATCGCGGTGAGCATGCTCACGAAGAACCTCTGCACGAACCGCTACGGCGTGCCGGGCGAGAAGATCGACGTCGTCTACAACGGCGTCGACCTCGACCCGGCGCAGGCCGGCATCACGCGGATCGGCCGGCACGAGAAGATCGTGCTCTACTTCGGGCGCATCACCATGCAGAAGGGCCCGGAGTTCTTCGTGCGCGCCGCCAAGCGCGTGCTCGAGGTCATGGACGACGTGCGGTTCGTCGTCGCCGGCAGCGGCGACCAGGCCCAGCGCATGATCGAGCTCGCCGCGCAGCTGGGCATCGGCGGCCGCATGACCTTCACGGGCTTCCTGCGCGGGCGCGACATCGCGCGCATGTTCTCGATGGCCGACCTGTACGTGATGCCCAGCGTGAGCGAGCCCTTCGGCATCGCCCCGCTCGAGGCCATGGGCCACCGCGTGCCCGTCATCATCAGCCGCAACAGCGGCGTGAGCGAGATCCTCGTGCACGCACTCAAGGTCGACTTCTGGGATGTCGACGACATCGCCAACAAGATCGTCGCCGTGCTGCGCCACCCGCCCCTGCAGCGCGCGCTCCAGGACCACGGCGAGTTCGAGGTCCGCGGCATCGGCTGGGACGGGGCGGCGCGCCGCTGCCTCGACTCCTACCGCCGCGCCATCACCACCGTGCGCCCTATGATCAAGGGTCCGCCGCACCCCTAGGATCCGCCACGACATGGGCTTCTTCACCAAGCGCCGTCCCACCCCCTCAGCACCAGCCGCGAGCGCACCGTCGAGCGCGGCCGAGGCCCGGATCCGCGAGCTCGGTGGGCAGTTCCTCGACCGCGCGCGCCGCAACAAGGGTTCGCTGCTGAGCGCGGCCGTCTGGTCGAACAAGCTCATGGACTGGTCGATGAAGGACGAGGCCTTCAAGGTCCAGCTCTTCCGGTTCGTCGACTGCTACCCCACGCTGCGCACGCCCGAGGCGGTGCACGAGCACCTGGCCGACTACATGGCGCAGCCGGGCGTGAAGCCCCCGCCGGGCTTCGAACTCGGGATGAAGGCCGGCGGGCTCTTCAAGGGCCTCATGAACTGGGGCATGGAAGGCCAGATCACGGCCATGGCCGGCAAGTTCATCGCCGGGACCGACGCGCAGAGCGCGCTGCCCACGCTGCAGTCGCTCTGGAAGCAGGGCCTGGCCTTCAGCGTCGACCTGCTCGGCGAGGCGTGCGTGAGCGACGACGAGGCGACCGCGTACCGCGCGAAGTACCTCGACCTGGTCAACAACCTGCCCGCGACGGTGGCCGGCTGGGCGCACAACGCACGGCTCGACAGCGACCACCTGGGCGCGATCCCGCGCACCAACGTGAGCATCAAGATCTCGTCGCTCTCGGCGCGCGTGGACCCGATCGACACCGAAGGGTCGATCCGCGGGCTGCTCGAGTCGCTCGACCCGATCCTGGCGGCCGCCGCATCGAAGGGCGTCTTCGTCAACTTCGACATGGAGCAGTTCGCGCTCAAGGACCTGACGCTCGAGCTCTTCATGCGCGCGTGCGAGCGCCACGCGTTCCCAGCGGGGCTCGCCATGCAGGCCTACCTGCGCAGCGGCCAGGACGACGCGGGCCGCATCATCGAGTGGAGCCGTCGCACGGGCCGCCAGGTCACCGTGCGGCTGGTCAAGGGCGCGTACTGGGACTACGAGACGATCCACGCCGAGCAACAGGGCTGGGCGAGCCCCGTGTGGGGCGCCAAGCGCGACACCGATGCGAGCTTCGAGCGCATGGCGGCGCAGTTCATCGCCAGCACCCCGGCGTCGGCCGGCGAAGGCGGCGTGAAGCTGGCGCTCGGGTCGCACAATGCCCGATCGATCGCCGCGGCGATGACGGCACTCGAGCGGCGCGGCCTGCCCACGAGCGCGCTCGAACTGCAGATGCTCCACGGCATGGCCGACGAACTCAAGGCCGCCGCGGTCGACCTGGGCCTGCGCATCCGCGAGTACGTGCCGGTGGGCGAACTCGTGCCGGGCATGGCGTACCTGGTGCGCCGCCTGCTCGAGAACACGAGCAACGAGAGCTGGCTCAAGGCCGGCTTCCTCGACAACGCCAGCGCCGACACGCTGCTGGCCGATCCCTCGCGACCCGATCCGGTCAGCGCGACGGCACGGCTCGAGGCTGCGCCCGAGCGGCATGCCCTGAGCGACGCCGTGGCCGGCGTGGGCGACGGGCGCCCGTTCTACACCGAGCCGATGCGCGACTTCTCGCGCAAGGACGTGCGCGACCGCTTCGCCGCCGCGCTGGCGTCCGCCACCGTGCCGCAGGTCGCCAACGACGGCACCGTCGACCAGGCCACCGCGATGGTCGAGTCCGCGCACCGCGCGTTCCCGGCATGGCGCGATGCCGAGCACCACACGCGCTCCGCCGTGCTCGTGCGTGCGGCGAAGGCCATGCGCGAGCGCCGTGACGAACTGAGCGCCGTCATCATCCGCGAGAGCGGCAAGACCTGGCGCGAAGCCGACGCGGACGTCTGCGAGGCGATCGACTTCTGCGAGTTCTACGCACGCGAGTCGTGCCGGCTCTTCGCGGCCCAGCGCCTGGGCCGGTTCGTCGGCGAACTCGACGAGCAGTGGCACCAGCCCCGCGGCGTGGCGGTCGTCATCGCACCCTGGAACTTCCCGCTGGCGATCTGCTGCGGCATGGCCGTCGCGGCGCTCGTCACCGGCAACACCTGCGTGGTCAAGCCGGCCGAGCAGACCCCCGGCATCGCGAAGCTGCTGTGCGAGATCCTGTGGTCGGCCGGTGCGCCCCGCGAGGTCCTCCACTTCATCGCCGGCCAGGGCGAGACCGTGGGCGCCGCGCTCGTACGCCATCCGCGCACGGCGCTCGTGGCCTTCACCGGCTCGAAGGCCGTCGGCCTCGACATCGTGTCGGCCTGCGGCATCCCGGGCGACGGCTTCGTGAAGAAGGTCGTCTGCGAGATGGGCGGCAAGAACGCGATCATCGTCGATGCGAGCGCGGACCTCGACGAGGCGGTGCTCGGCGTGCGCCAGTCGGCGTTCGGCTTCTGCGGCCAGAAGTGCTCGGCCTGCAGCCGGGTGATCGTGGTCGATTCGGCCCACGATGCGTTCCTCCACCGGCTCGTGGGTGCGACGCAGGCGCTGGTGGTCGGCGATCCCACGCTGCCGGGCACCGACATCGGTCCGGTGATCGATGCCGACGCGGCGCGCAAGATCGCGTCCTACGTCGAACTCAGCCGTACCGAGGGCAAGCTCGAGACGCAGCTGCCCGTGCCGGCCGGACTGGCCGAGCGCGTGGGCAAGCCCTACGTGGGCCCCGCCATCATCAGCGGCATCGAGCCCCACCACCGGCTCGCGCGCGAGGAGATCTTCGGACCGGTGCTCGCCGTGATGCGCGCGCGCGACTTCGACCACGCGCTCGAACTGGCCAACCAGGGCGAGTACAAGCTCACGGGCGGCGTCTACAGCCGCAAGCCGGCCAACCTGGTGCGCGCCCGCCGCGAGTTCCGCGTGGGCAACCTGTACCTGAACCGCGGCATCACCGGCGCGCTCGTCGGGCGCCAGCCCTTCGGGGGCTTCGGCATGAGCGGGCTCGGCAGCAAGGCCGGCGGGCGCGAGTACCTGCTGCACTTCGTCGAGCCGCGCTGCGTGTGCGAGAACACGATGCGCCGCGGCTTCGCACCGGGGCTCGAGTGAGCGGCCCCGCGGGGCCGGCGCGCTAGCCGGCGCCCTCGTACTCGACGAGAGCCCCGCTGCTGCGGTCGAGCTGCCGGTACTGGACCGCCTCGAGCACGTGCTCGGGTTCCACGGCGTGCGCGCCCTCGATGTCGGCGATCGTGCGCGCGACCCGACGCACCTTGTCGTAGGCACGCGCCGAGAGGCCGAGCCCGGTCATGGACTCGGCGAGCACCATCGCCGCCTGGGCGGTGACGGCGCCGCACCGATCGAGTTCCGCGGAGGCGAGTGCCGCATTCAGCGTGCCGCCTTGGCGCCCTGCCTGGGTCGAACGCGCCCGCTCGACGAGCTCGCGCAGGCGTGCGGAGTCGGCACCCGTGCGGCGCGAGGCGAAGAGCGACACGTCGACCGGACGCACCTGCACGTGCATGTCGATGCGGTCGAGCAGCGGACCGCTGACCCGCGCGAGGTAGGCATCGGCATCGGCGGCCCCACCGCCGCGGCCGGTGCCCCGGTTGCCGCGCGCGGTGGGATTCATGGCCGCCACGAGCATGCACCGGGCGGGAAAGCGCACCGTGCCGGCGCTGCGCGCGATGGTGACATGGCCATCCTCGAGCGGTTCGCGCAGCGCCTCGAGCGCGGGACGCGTGAACTCGGGCAGTTCGTCGAGGAAGAGGATGCCCTGGTGGGCCAGCGTCACCTCGCCGGGTCGCGGACCACGGCCACCACCGACGATTGCGGCGCAGCTTGCGGTGTGGTGCGGCGAGCGCACCGGACGCTCGACCGCCAGCGCCACGCCCCCGGGCAGGAGGCCCGCCGCGCTCTGGATGCGCGTGACCTCGAGCGCCTGGTCGTGGCTGAGCGGCGGGAGGATGCCGGGAAGTGCACGCGCCATCATCGTCTTGCCGCAGCCGGCCGGGCCGATGAGCAGCACGTTGTGGCCCCCTGCCGCCGCGATGGCCATGGCCCGCTTGGCGAGTTCCTGCCCGAGGATCGCGCCGAAGTCGGGCGCCGTCGACGGCGCAGGCCGGGTCGCCATGCATGTCTCGTACGGATCGAGACCATGCCCCGTGCGGACATGCTCGACGACCTGCTTGAGGTGCGCGGCGCCGAGCACCGTGATCCCCCGCACCACGGCAGCCTGCGCGGCATTCTCCAACGGCACGATCACGCCGCGCAGGCCCATCGACCGCGCCGCCATGGCCATGCTCACGGCGCCGCTGACCCCGCGCAGCCGGCCATCGAGCGCCAGCTCGCCCGCGACCATCCACTCGTGCAGCGCGGGTGCGGCGGCCGGGGCCTTGGCGAAGGCGCCATCCGCCGCCAACAGGCCGAGCGCCATCGGCAGGTCGAAGACGGGGCCCTCCTTGCGCAGGTGCGCGGGCGCGAGGTTGATGGTGAGCGGGCTGCGCGGCATGTCGCGGCCGATCGCGGCCAGCGCGCTGCGCACGCGCTGGATGCTCTCGCGCACGGCCGCATCGGGCAGGCCCACGATGGTGGTGTGCGGCAGGCCGCGCGAGGCGACCGTGACCTCGACCTCGACGGCGAGGGCATCGAGGCCACGAAGGACGAACGAAAGGCACCCGGAAGGCATCGCGCCATCATGGAGCCGTCCGAACGACCGACACCCGAAACCGCCGGAACTTCGGCGACGATTCCCCGACAATCCCGGCTGCCTTGGACCGCCGTCGCTCCATCTCCGACCTCCCGCACCGTTGTTCGTGCGACGCGGACCCCACGGGCAGGTGCCTCGCGAGACGGCTACATTCGCCGAGTGGATCCCGCCACATCGACGCTGCCGGTGCTGACGAGCATCGCCGACCAGCCGGGCCTCGCCGCGAAGATCGCGCTGCTGGGCCTCGCGGGTGGGCTCGGCGGCGGCCTCTTCGGCATCGGCGGCGGGCTCGTGATGATCCCGGGCCTCACGATGCTCTCGGGGGCATCGATCAAGACCTTCCAGGTGGCGGCACTGCCGGTGGGCGTCTGCGTCGCAGGCAGCAGCGTCGTCAAGCACCTGCGCACCGGCACCGTGCAGTGGCGGTGGGTGCGGTGGGCGTTCCCCGCGGCCCTCGCCGGCTCGTGGATCGGCTCGCTGCTCGCGGGGCGGCTCGATGCGCGGGTCCTCGAGGTGCTCTTCGCCTGCTTCCTCGCCGCCACGGCGCTGCGTGAGTCCTGGGTGCTCTGGCGGGGCAAGGAACCCTCGGCCGATGCGCCCGCGCGCACCGCGGCGCCGCTGCCGGTGCTCGCCCTTGCGCTCGGGATCATGATGGGCGTGCTCTCCGCGCTCCTGGGGATCGGCGGCGGCATCCTTGCGGTCCCGTGGCTGCGCATGCTCGGCGGGCTGCCGATGCGGGCGACCGTGGCGACCAGTTCCGCACTGGTCCTGCTCACGAGCATCTTCGCCACCTGCACGCGGGTCATCCCGGTCCTCCGTCTGGAGGGTGCGGCGGGGCTGCAGGACGAGGCGTTGCTGGCCGTCTGCCTGCTGCCCGGCGCGGTCGCGGGCGGCTACCTCGGTGCGGCACTCGTGCACCGCCTGCCCGTGCGCAGGCTCGCGGGCGGCTTCATCATCGTGCTGATCGTGCTCTCGTCGCGCATGTTCGTGGGCCGATGAAGATCGTGCCGCCATGACCGAACCCATGCCCACGCCCGATCACGATCCACGGGACGCATCGCCGGGAACGAGCGGTGCACCCGACCCGCACCCCGCCTCGACCGGGCGCCGCAACGCCGCGTTCATCCTGGCCCTGCTCTGGGTCACCGTCCCGCCGCTCATCGGCTTCAAGCTGCTGGCCAACATCGGCGCCGTCGGCGAGTGGCTGAAGGAGGATCCTTCGCGCGGGATACCCGCGTACATCCTGCTGTTCGCCCTGAGCAGCGGCTTGGGGATCCTGCCCACCTACGCGCAGGCGATCCTCGGCGGATGGGTGTTCGGGCTCGCGATGGGTGCACCGGCCGCGATCGCCGGCTGCGTCGGCGGCGCGCTCCTGGGCTGGGGCTTCTCCCGCCTGGTGAGCGGTCGGGGCGTCGAAGCCTGGATCGACTCGAAGCCCAAGGCCCGCGCCATCCGTGCCGCACTCGTCGGCGCGCACCAGGTCCGCCTCATGTGGCTCGTCGCCCTGCTCCGGCTGCCGCCCAACTCACCCTTCGCGATCGCGAACCTGGCCATGGCCAGCACCGGCGTGCGGCTGCTGCCCTTCATGGCGGGCACGGCGATCGGGATGGCACCACGCACGATCGCGGCCGCGGGAATCGCGGCGGCCGGTGCCGCCACCGGCGCCAGCGACATCCAGTCGCTGATCCGCGACCAAGGGTGGACCTGGTTCGGCGTCGGCGTGGTCGCGCTGCTGGCGGCCTTCAGCCTGATCAGCCACATCGCCAAGCGCGCCCTGAAGCAGGCGGGACTCGACTCGGCGATGCAGTGAACCCCAACCGGCGCGCCGGGGCACGGCCTTGGCCATCACCGACGGCCACGGGCCCGTCAGGGCGACTGCAGCGAGCCGCCGGGCGGGACCTGGCCGGCGCGTTCGGGCCGCCGGTTCGGTGCAGGCGGCGCAGCGCGACCGACCGGATCGTTCAGCCGGGCGTCGATCGCATCGAGCATGGCATCGCCGAAGATCCAGAACTGCGCCGGGGGTCGGCTGCTGCGCGACTCGATGCGGACCTCGGGATCGCGGCGCACCTCGCCGGTCTCGGGATCGCCGTCGGGAGCGGCCGGCAGCACGCGCAGCGTCATCGACCAGGTCTGGCGCTGGTACTCGGGGCGGGCACCCTCCTGCTCGAGCACGCGCTCGATCACGCGCATGAGCTCGACGCGGCGGTCACCGCGGCTGACCCATGCGTTGTTCTCGACGGTGTGCCATTGGTCGACGGCCGGATCCTGCGCCACGGCCACCGTGCACTCCCACAATCGGTCGACATCCGCCCCGGGATAGGGCCGCGAGACCGTGCCGAGCGCGCAGCCGGTCGACTGGAGCACCACGGCGAGCGCGGCCATGGCCCGCAGGATGCGGGCGGCGTGCCGGGACCATGGGGCATCACTCTGCGAATTCGGCATTGGTGAAGACCTTCTGCACGTCGTCGTGCTCCTCGAGCGCATCGATCAGCTTCTGGACGGCCGTGCCCGACGCCGGATCCACCTGCACCATCATGCCCGGGATCCACGCCACCTCCGCCGACTCGAGCTCGATCGAGGCCGCCTCGAGGGCTTCCTTCACCCGCGAGAGGTCCGCCGGCGGCGTGAGCACCTGCCAGGCGCCGCCGAGGTCGCGGAGGTCCTGCGCACCGGCCTCGAGCGCGACCTCCATGAGCCGTTCCTCGGTCGCCTTCTCGCCGTCCACGATGATCGAGCCCAGCTGCGCGAAGGAGAAGCTCACGCTGCCGGGCACGCCGAGGTTGCCGCCGTTCTTGTCGAAGATCGTGCGGATCTCGGGCGCCGTGCGGTTCACGTTGCAGACCAGGCACTCGGCGATCACCGCCACGCCGCCGGTGGCGTAGCCCTCGTAGCGGACGGCCTCGTAGGACTCGGAGTCGAGCTCGCCGGTGCCCTTCTTCACGGCCTTCTCGATCGTGTCGCGCGGCATGTTGACCGCCTTCGCCTCGTCGATCGCCAGGCGCAGGCCGGCGTTGAAGCGCGGATCGCCACCGCCGGACTTGGCCGCCATGATGATGGCGCGGCTGGCCTTCGACCAGAGCTTGCCGCGCTTGGCGTCGACCGCGGCCTTGCGGTGCTTGATGTTCTTCCAGGCGCTGTGACCAGCCATGGCGCTCGTGCTCCCTGCGTGGGCCCAGACCGCGGTCAGCGGGCCTTGGTGCGTGCCGCGACCTTGGTTCGCGTGGCCCCCGATGCACCCTTCGCGGGCTTGGCGGCCTTCGACGGCTTCGATGCCTTCTCGGGACGGGCGGCCTTGGGCGCGGCCTTCGGCCCGGCGGCATGTCGCTTGTCGGCCGCGGCCTGCAGCGCGAAGTAGGCGTCGAGTCCGTTGCCTGCGCGGATGTTGCGCTCGAGGACGCCCGCCGCATCGGCCAGCGAGACCGTCGGGCTCAGCGCGCCTTCGTCGACGAGGAGTTCGTGCGTGGTCTGGTCGACCGGGATCGCGTGCACGCCGTAGCGCAGCAGGCAGACCCGGTTCGACACGTAGGCGATCATCCCGTCGAGGTTGTCGAGGTACGCACGGATGTGCTGCTTCGGATGGCCCTCGAGGTGCGCGAGGCAGACCTTGTGCCGGTCACGGAAGATGGCGTAGAGCACGCGGCGCAGCGCCTTGCAGCGCTCCTCGGCGCGGGGGTAGCGCACGCCGATCACCTGCACCATCTCCTCGACGAGGCTCACGCGGAACTCGTTGAAGTCGACCGTCGCGCTGCGGATCTTCTGCATCGCCGCCTCGGCCATGTGGGTCGGGGCGTCGTACATGAGGAAGCTCGAGATGAGCAGCGCCACGGGATCCACGGCGTTGGGATCGACGGTGTGCTCGGGCTGCGCGTGGCGCTTGACGAGCGCGCTGAACTTGGTGGGGTGGAACTGGGTCTTCTTGGCGGTCATGGTGGTGGTCACGTGGAGGCTGCCTGGTCGGAGGGTTGGTCGGATCCGTCGTCGTCGGACCCGTCGTCATGGATCGGTGCGGATGGATCGTCCAGCTCGGGGCCGGGCTCGATGCCCTCGCGGCGGAGCCCCTCGGCGATCGCCTGCTCGACCGAGTGCTGCCGGTGGCCGCTCTCGTCGAGGACGAAGTCGAGCCGCGGGACGTGCCGCAGCGCGCTCTCGTCGCGCACGACGTGCCGGAGGTGCGCGGCGGCGCTGCGCAGGGCGCTGACCGCCAGGCGTCCGCGGTCGGCCGGCGAGACGCTCACGCGCACGAGTGCGCGCTGCTCGTCGGGCGAGACCTCGACCGACACGATCGAGCAGAGCCCCTGGAAGCGCGGGTCGGCGAGCCCCTCGGACAGCCGCTGCTGCAGCGCGCGACGGATCACGCTCGCCCACTGCAGCAGGCGGATCGGGGTCTCCTCGCTGCCCGGGATGCCCGGGAGCGGCGTGGCGGGTCGGCGGCGCTCAGTCATCGCTGCCTTCGCGCACGACGACCGACTTGTAGCACTCGAGCACGTCGCCGACCTGGATGTCGTCGTAGCCGACGATCTTCATGCCGCACTCGTTGCCCGAGCGGACCTCCTTGGCGTCGTCCTTGAACCGCTTGAGCTGCTCGAGCCGGCGGTCCTTCTCGATGACGATGCCGCCGCGCGTGACGCGGATCTGCGCGTTGCGCTCGACCGTGCCGTCGGTGACGTAGCAGCCCGCGATGGCGCCCACCTTGGAGATGCGGAACACCTGGCGCACCTCGGCGTGGCCGAGCACGTCGATGCGCACGGTCGGCTCGAGCATGCCCTTGAGGGCCTTCTCGATGTCCTCGCTGATGTGGTAGATGACGTCGTAGAGGCGGACGTCGATCTTCCTGGACTCGGCGAGCGCGCGGGCCTTGGCGTTGGTCGTGACGTTGAAGCCGACGACGATGGCGCCGGTGGTCTCGGCGAGCAGCATGTCGCTCTCGTTGATGCCGCCCACGGCGCAGTGCTTGACCGTGACCTTGAGGTCGCCCACGCTGATCTTGGGCAGCATGGCCTTGAGGGTCTCGACGCTGCCCTGCACGTCGGCCTTGACCACGAGCGAGAGCTCCTTGGCCTTGTCCTTGCCGATGTGCTCGAGGATGTTGTCGAGGGTGACCTTCGGTGCGGCGAGTTCGCGCAGGCGCTCGGCCTGGCGACGCTCGTTGGCGGCCTGCTCGGCTTCCTTGAGCGAGTCGACGACGAAGAACTTGTCGCCCGCGTCGGGCAGCTCGTCGAGGCCGCTGATGGCGCACGGCGTGCCGGGCACGGCTTCCATGACGCGCTGGCCGCGGTCGTTCACGATGTCGCGGATGCGCCCCGAGGCGCGGCCGATGACGATCGAGTCGCCCTTCTTCAGCACGCCTTCCTGGACGAGGATGCGCGCCACTGGGCCGCGGCCCTCCTCCATCTGGGCCTCGAGCACCGCGCCCTGCGCGTTGCCCGCCCAGTCGGCCTCGATGCCCTTCATGTCGGCGACGAGCGCCAGCATGTCGAGCAGGTCCTGGATGCCGATGTCCTTGAGGGCGCTGGTCTTCACGACTTCGACGTCGCCGCCCCAGGGCACCGTGTTCAGGCCGTGCTCGGCGAGCTGGCCGTAGATGCGCTGGAAGGTCTTCTCGCTGGCCTCGGGCTTGTCGACCTTGTTCAGCGCGACGACGATCGGCACCCCTGCGGCCTTGGCGTGGTTGATGCTCTCGATCGTCTGCGGCATGACGCCGTCGACCGCATCGACCACCAGCACCACGATGTCGGTGATGCGGGCGCCGCGCGAACGCATGGCGGTGAAGGCCTCGTGGCCCGGCGTGTCGATGAAGGTGAGCGTGCGGTCGGAGTCGCCGGCCTTGACCGGCACCATGAAGGCGCTGGTCGCCTGCGTGATGCCGCCGGCCTCGCCTGCGGCGACGTTGGCCTTGCGGATGCGGTCGAGCAGGCTCGTCTTGCCGTGGTCGACGTGGCCGAGGATCGTGATGACGGGCGAGCGGGCACGCGGGTCCTTGCGCTCGCGCTGGGCGAACTGGCTGGCGATCGCATCCTCGGCCGTCTGCTCGCTGGCAACCTCGAGCACGATGTCGAACTCGAGCATGATCTCCTCGGCGCGCGAGGTCTCGATCACGCTGTTGATCGTGGCCATGGTGCCCGAGAGCAGGAGCTTCTTGAGGATGTCGGTCGCCTTGACGCCGGTGGCGGCGCTCAGCTCCTTGATCACGATCGGTGCGGCGATCTTCACCGGGCCACTGCTCTTGGCCGGCTGCA